>JAJDNW010000130.1 GCA_022340465.1 Deltaproteobacteria bacterium
AGGATTGTGTCTATTTTACCATGTTGTTTACCCTGCGGGAAAGCCTGAGGACTTCAGATTCCGCGTTGCTGAGGGTTCGAAGTAAAACACTACGACTTCACCCTCAGACGCCTTGACGCTGAAGCCCTCAGGCTTTTGCAACGCTGGGGTTTATGCTTCGAGAGATATGCAGAGATAAAGCGGGGATAGGATTCATCACGAAAACACGAAAGAATGGAAACACGACGAGAAGAAAAAATTCGTGTTTTCATTCTTTCGTGTTTTCGTGATTGTTCTTTTATTGAAAAGTTTTCGATTTAATTAATAGAGGAGGATGTTATCGTGAATAACGCTGGATTAATATGCAGGGTCTGTGAGGGCGATCTCGGCATCCAACGCTCGTGACGCGAGATTGTGCTGCGCTGCAGGTCGTGCGGCGCCGAATACAGCCTCAAAGAAGCCCTGGAACACATGGATGAGGATTTTGAGCGGCAGGTGGGGGATGTACGCTGTGACCGCTTATAAAAGCGTGGTACACGATTTCATTTATTTATGGTTTTTTCAAGCTTATTTCCGGTGTTCGCCCTTCTTTTGCTGGGCAACCTGGCCAAACGGTTCGGTCTGACCGATGATGACTTCCTGAAGACTTCCGACCGGTTGATCTACTTCATTTTCTTTCCGGTGCTGTTGTTCTGGAAAATCGGCGGTGCGGACACCGGCGGTGGTGTCGCCTGGAATCTGTGCCTGGCAGGACTGGCCGCCATTGCCGCCGTCTACCTGGTCAGTGCGACGGCTTTGAAAATCTTCAGGGTCTCCCATTTCAAGGCGGGTACCTTTTCGCAGAGCTGCTACCGATTCAACACTTACATCGGCATGGCCGTCGTTTACAACGCCCTGGGGGACGAAGGGGTCAAGCACTTCGGGATCATGGTGGGTTTCGTCATACCGTTCATCAACGTCCTGGCTGTTTCGACGCTGATCTGGCATTCGGGTGAGCGCATGGCGCTTGAGAGCCGAATACGGATAACCCTGCGGGAGATCGTCACCAACCCGCTGATCATCGGCTGCCTGGCAGGCCTTTTGTATGCGCGTACGATCAACACCTTTCCGACTTTTCTGGACAACGCCCTCCGCCTGTCCACCGCCGTGGCCCTGCCCCTGGCGTTGCTTTCCATCGGCGGTGCGCTGACCCTTAAGAGCATGCGGGGGAACGCACTGCTGTCGGTGGTCGCCGCGGTGATCAAACTATTGATTCTGCCAGGGATCGGATATGGTATGCTCAGATGGTTCGGCGTGTCGGGAATTCCCTTCAAGGTGGGGATGATCTATTTCACCCTGCCGGCTTCGGCGTCCATCTACGTTCTTTCCGCACAGCTGAAGAGCGATACGGAACTCGCTTCCGCGGCGGTCGTGCTGTCGACGGTGCTGTCGTTTTTTTCGCTGACAATGGGGCTTCTGCTGTGAAGAACTATCTCATCACCATCGAGTACGACGGAACCGCCTATCACGGGTGGCAGCGCCAGAAAAACGATGCGACGGTGCAGGCCGAGATCGAGCGCGCACTGGCGGTAATGACCCGTGAAACGATTGTCGTGAATGGCTCCGGAAGGACGGACGCCGGTGTGCATGCCCTGGCGCAGACGGCGAATTTCAAGAGCGGTGCCGGACTGTCTCCGCAAGCCTTCAGGATGGGGCTCAACAGCCTGTTGAATGGGGACATCGTCATCAGGGACTGCCGGACGGTGGCGGACGCCTTTCATGCCCGGTATGATGCCAGGGGAAAAGTCTATCGGTACCGTATTTGGAACGACAGCCTTCCTACAGCCATCGAGCGGCGGTATGTCTGGCATATTCGCAGTGAACTGGATTTTTATGCCATGCAGAAGGCCGCTGCTTTGACAATCGGCGAACACGACTTCAGGGCGTTCGAGGGGGCCGGGAGTCCGCGGTCGACCACGGTCCGCAGGGTGACGAGGGCCGAACTGGCCAGAGATCTCTCCGGCAACATCCGTTTCACCATCGAGGCCGATGGGTTCTTGAGGTACATGGTGCGCAACATCGTCGGCACGCTCGTGGATGTCGGCCGTTCCAGGATGCGCCCGGAGGATTTTAAAACCGTTCTCGAATCCCGGGACCGGGCACAAGCCGGGGCGACGGCTCCGCCGCAGGGGTTGTATCTAGTAAAAGTGGTTTATTAGGGTTTTGTATTTGGTGCTTTGTGTCTGGTTGTTGGATGGTGAGGCAGTGGACGTTAAACACCAAACACCAACTCAACGCTGACCGTTCTGCTTCATTTTCCCGATTTTTTCGTTGTAGAAGGCAATGACTTCCCGGCGGTTCAGCATGCCGATCAATTCTCCGTGGTCCTCGTCGGCGACCACCGGAAGGCTGTCGATGTTCTTTTCGGTGAATTTTTGCAGAACCGAATTCAGATCGTCCGAAGGCGTGGTGACGATGATGTCGGAGGTGCCGATATCCTGCATTCTCACCAGGTCCTCTATTTCACTGGAAAACAGCACGCCCCTCACGTCGTTGATGGAAAAAATGGCGATAAGCTTTTCATTGCCGTCCATGACCGGGAAATAGTGCTGTTTGGTGTTGGAAAAAAATGTCTTGAATTCGCCGAAAGCCATGTCCTGGGGGATGAGGGTCACCTTTTTCACATGATCCATGAGATCCTTGACGCGGATGGCCTGAAGGATGTCCACAAAAAAATCGCCGGCGTGGGCCGGGGAGTCTATTTTGCTTTTCACCTGTTCGTGATAAATGCTCCATTTTTTTGAAGCCATGAAGGTAAGGGAGCAGACCAGAAGGCTTGGCAGCAGTAGGTGGTAGGAATTGGTCATTTCACTCACGAAGATGATCGTGGAGATCGGCGTGTTGGATACCGCCGTGAAAAAACCGGCCATGCCCACGACGACAAAAGCCCCCGGTTCGGTGACGACGTTGGGCAAAAGCCCGTGAAAGACTTTTCCCACCGCGCCGCCCATGGCGCCCCCGATGACGACGGACGGACCGAAGACGCCGCCACTGCCGCCGGATCCGATGGAAAATGACGTGGTGAAAATTTTTCCAATGGCCAGAAAGAGCAGAAAGGGGATGGTCAGTTGGTTGTCCAGGGCCATCTGCGCGAATCCGTAGCCGAAAGCGAGGGTTTGCGGCAAAAAAAAGCCGATGATACCGGTCGCCAGACCCCCGATGGCCGGTTTGACGTGGTTGGGGATTTTTATCGCCCTGAAAAGGTCCATAATGCCGTAGAACGACTTGACGTACAATACGGCGAGCCCCACGAGAATGAAAGCGAGAACGATGTAGGGGCCCAGTTCCATTGGGTTGCTGAACCTGAAATCCGCGGAATCGAAAAGAGAGCCCCATCCGAACACCAGGCAGAAAACACAGTAGGCCACCACGCTTGAAATCCCCGCCGGAATGATGACTTCGGACTCGAATTCCGGGTCGCGGTAGAGCACTTCGGCGGCAAACAGGGCGCCGGCCAGAGGGGCGCGAAAGATGCTGCCCACCCCGGCACCGATGCCGGCCGCCATCATGATCCTGCGTTCACGTTCGGACAATTTGAGTTTGGTCGCCAGAAAGGACCCGAATCCGGCGCCGATCTGGGCAATGGGGCCTTCACGCCCGCCGGATCCGCCCGTGGCCAATGTGATGGCGGAAGCGATGGTTTTGATAATGGGCACCCGGCTGCGGATGAGCCCGCCGGCCCGGTGATAGGCATCGATAGCGGCATCGGTTCCATGCCCTTCGGCTTCGGGGGCGTAGGTATAGACGATCCACCCGCTGAGCAGACCGCCGGCGGCCGGTAGCAGCAGCAGAATCCAACGGTTGAAGGGCGTGGCAGTCGGTGGCATCAGGTGATGCTCCCCGGCAGGCGCTGGCGGCCGGTAACCGGCCGCCATATCCATGAAATAGTGAATGCCGAGTTGGCAGAGATAGTGAAAAAGGACGGACCCCAATCCGGCGATCAGGCCGATGGCCACGAAATAGAACATCCACTTGCCGGCGTGGGCGATGTTGAAATTTCTGTCCTGCCCCGCCAGCCGGTTGATCCACATTTTTATAATCGAGTCATTCCGCATAAAATTAGGGCGAATTGTCAATATCGTCGACACCCTGCAACATGGTGTCGAACAGCGTCGCTATGTCTCCTTCTTCGATGCAGGAAAAAGCCACCCTGATGTTGTTTTCTCCTATGGCGATCAAGCCGACCCCGTATTTTTCGAGCAGGTGCACCCGCAATTTCTCGGCATTGACACGTTTGAGGCGGAGGCACATGAAGTATCCGGAGTTGAAGGGGTATAGGTCCCACGCATTCTTGTATTTCGGGTCTTGAAGCACGCTTTTTACCTTGAGGGCACGCGCCTTCAACACCTCGAATTTTGCCCGCTTCTCAGCAGGGAACTTTTCATTCTGCATCGATTTGAGAACGATGGACTGGCCCAGGTGGGACGCGTTGGAGATATTGCCCCGGATGCACCCGGCGGTTTTCTTTTCCAGGGCCGTGTAAACGGATTCCTCGTTGCCGCCCGCTGCCGCGCCATAGGTGATGAATCCCACCCTGAGACCCCACACGAAATTTTCCTTTGTGCAGCCGTCCAACTTTACGGCCAGAAGGCGCGGATCGCTGCCGCACAGCTTGGCAAACAACGACTCCTGCAGGGTGTCTTGTTCATAGAAAAGGCCGAAATAGGCGTCGTCGGTGACAGCGACGACATGGGTGCCTTCCCTTGCCGTATCGATGAGAATTTCCGCAATCCGGTCCCCCTCCACCTTGGTGGCAGTGTAACCGGTCGGATTGTGGGGAAAGTTGAGCAGTACGGTGATTTTGCTATGGTGTGCCGCTTCGTCCCTTACCGCCGCTTGGAAGGCCTCGGTATCGAAGGTGCCCTGATCCGTAAACATCGGATAGGTGCGGATACGGGCTCCCTTTTTCACGTTGAAGACCATGTTGTAGTTGCCCCACATCATGTCGGGCAGTATGACCACGTCGCCGGGATCGAGCCAGAGGTCGGCGAACATGCTGATGCCGTGCGTGACGCCGCACGTGACCACGGGCAGGCTGATGGCTTTCCCGGCAAGTGAACTGTTTTTTTTGTAGAGGGATGATTGCCAGATCTTGCGCAGTCCCGGGATACCGAAAGAGGGGGCGTAGGTCAGGGATTCGCTGGCCCGGATCTCTCTGATGGCCTCCATGACGGACTCGAGGTGCATGGTGTGGCCGCCCTCTTTGGCAATGCCAATGGTGGCGTTCAGCTTGTGTGCCTTTTCTTTTGCTTCTGCACTCTGGCTGAGGATGCCCTTGGGAAAGAAAAGCGCCTTGCCGATGCCGGAAAGCATTTCGATCAGGTGCGGATTCCCCGCTTCGATAATCTCATTCAATTCCCGGGCGATGGGATTCATCCTGTCTACCTCCTTGGCCATCCGGCAAGCTTGTCATCAATCTGTTTCGGTCACGCTTACCGGTAGAAGCCGAAGAATGTCAAGACCTAAGTTGAGGGTTTCACATTTTACGAATGATAAAAATAAACATGTTTTTAACGGATTCTATCTAGTTGCATTCGTAAAATTTGAAACCCTGCGGGATTTCCGGGTTCACCGCACCGGCGGTGCCGAGAGGCATCCCGCGCCGGCAGGGCCGGGTGTCATGCAATAAAAAACCCTGCTCGCCGTGCAAGCAGGGTTTGTCATTGCAGAGGATTGCATTAGCGGCTTGCGCGCTTGGATGCTTTGAGCGGATTGATTTTCTGCTTTTTCTGGGTGGAAACGGTTGAGACATGCGACGCCATGTTGCAGTTTCCGTTTTTCCACTTGAGCGCCGGATCCGGGCACGCCGAACAGTACCATCCCGAACCGTTTTCCATTTTGCGGTTGCAGCCGTCACAATTCTCTATGGTCTGATGACAAATCCCGCCGTTGTAGGAACACCCTTGTTTGGTCATGAAAGGGCATTCATTTCCTTTTCTAACCGTTGTACATTCCATTGGAATCACCCCCTAAATTTTGGTAGGTTGCATTGATAAAAAAATGGCCGGAAATATCGATCCCGGCCATGCCTTTTCCATCGACATCATTAAACGTTAGATATTAACTAATGAAAGCTAAATTGTCAAGGATTAATTTGGTGACAAGCGTACTTTCACCACAACTCCCGCGCGTGACGACAGGCGGTGATTGGGGTTTTCCGTAAAAACTGCTTGATTTTTTTACTGAATATTGTCATGGCATGATGAGCCAAAACGAATTTTTTTCCGCGCTGCAAAAGCCCGAGGTTTTGAGGCTTGAGGTCTAGCGGTAATCACAGATACAGGAGCGGGCCATTGATCATAGAGGAAGCGAAGGAAGTCTTGCGCATCGAGGCCGAGGGCCTCATGCAGTTGGTCGACAAACTGGACGACAATTTCACGGCCATGGTGCAATCTATTTACAGTACCAGCGGGCGGGTGGTGGTAGGCGGGATCGGCAAGTCAGGCATTGTCGGCAGAAAGATCGCGGCTACGCTGAACAGCACCGGTACGCGTTCCTTCTTCCTGCATCCCGTCGAGGCCATGCACGGTGATCTGGGAATGGTGGGCCCTGATGATATATTTCTGGCCCTTTCAACCAGCGGGGAGACCGACGAGCTGAATGCATTGGTCGCCAGCATACGGGGGATAGGCTGCACGGTAATCGCCTTCACGGGAAACAAGGCGTCCACCCTGGCGCAGAACAGCGATATCGTGATCGACGTGGGCGTCGAAAAGGAGGCCTGCCCGTTGGGGTTGGCGCCAACGGCCAGTTCGACGGCGCTTCTGGCCATGGGGGATGCCCTGGCCGTCACGTTGATCAACATGAAAGCGTTTACTCCGAGCGATTTCAGACGGTTTCATCCGGGTGGCGCCCTGGGGCAGCGCCTCGCGAGCCGGGTCGTCGACATGATGCTGATAGGAGAAGCCATCCCCCGGATAACGATTACGGCAACCATGGAACAGGCTATCGAAACGATCAATAGCATGGGGCTCGGGGCAACCCTTGTATGCGATGACGCCAAGAGGCTGGTGGGCATCATAACCGACGGTGACATCAGGCGATCTCTCGCACAGCGCAGGGATCTATGGTCACTGCCGGTGGGCAAGGTGATGACCGCAAACCCCAAACAGATCGGTCCGGAAACGCCGGCGTACGACGCACTGGAAATTATGGAAAAGCATGAGATCACCGTACTGCCCATCACCGGGGAGGACGGAACCGTTTGCGGGATCCTGCATCTCCACGACATTTTGGGAAAAGGCGACTTTAGATTCGAACCTAAAAAACTGGGCAGGCATTTATGATTCACGATGTGGAAGACACCCGGGTTAAAGCGCTGGGCCATGCAAAAATACCGTCTCCTCTCAGCCGGGACGAGAATTTTGTATCGGACGAAGATGGGGTAATGATCGACGCGACCTTGAAGAATATGCGGAAAGTGCTGGAAAGCGGCTCCGTGAGTCCCTGCCTGGAGGTGGCCGGCCCCAGGGAGAAGATCTATTTCGATTCCAGCAAGCTCAGGTGTGCCATCGTGACCTGCGGAGGCCTATGCCCGGGACTGAACGACATCATCCGCTCGGTGGTGCTGGAACTTTTTTTCGGGTACGGAGTCAGGAACATCTACGGCATCCGTTACGGGCTGCAGGGTTTCATTCCCAAATACAATCACGAAATCGTGGAGTTGTCTCCGGCGTCTGTCGCCAATATCCTCGAGCTGGGCGGTTCGATTCTGGGGTCGTCCAGGGGACCCCAGGATATCGATGAAATCGTCGACAGCCTGGAGAGGATGAATGTCGGCATTCTATTCATGGTCGGCGGGGATGGCACCCTCAAGGCCGCTACCCGCATTGTGGACAGCATCACGGAAAGGGAGCTTAAAATCAGCGTGGTGGGCATTCCCAAAACCATCGACAACGATATCTACCTGGTGGCCCGTTCGTTTGGATTCGAGACGGCCGTGGACGTGGCTACAGAGGCGATCAAGGGTGCTCACAACGAGTCCATCGGCTATCCCAACGGTGTCGGCCTTATCAAGCTGATGGGGCGTCATTCCGGCTTTATCGCCGCAACGGCGACGCTCGCTCAACAAGATGTCAATTTTACCCTGATTCCGGAAGTCGATTTTGACATCGAGGGCCCCGGGGGGCTGCTGGCGGCCATCGAAGAAAGGATTGCCGCCAGATCCCATGCCGTCATCGTGGTGGCGGAAGGCGCCGGGCAGAAGTTTTTCGAAAATAATGCGCGCGAGCGGGACGAGTCCGGGAATATCCGGCTGAAGGATATCGGCATTTTTTTGAAGAACCGGATAGCGGCTTATTTTTCTGAAAAAAGGATCGATATAAGCCTCAAATATATTGACCCCAGCTATATCATCCGCAGCCTTCCCGCCAATGCCAATGACCATGTCTTCTGCAGCTTTTTAGGGCGTGACGCCGTGCACGCGGGCATGGCCGGCAAGACCGGTGTGCTCATCGGTTTTTGGAACAACACCTACGTTCATCTTCCCATGATCCTCTCCGCAGGCAAACGCAAACAGGTGGCCCCCCGCGGCAAACTGTGGAGCAGCGTTCTGGAGGCCACGGGGCAGGGGAGGCTCAAGAACGACTAGCCCGCCTCTGAAAATTCTCTGCGGGGATTTAAGCTTTACGGATTTAGGTGGTGAAGCGTGAGGCGTGAGACGTTAGACCTGAAACGTGAGACTTCACCCCTGACTTGAGACCACTGACTTCCGGCCTCCGACTTCTGGTTTCTGCCTTTCAGGGTTGCCGGGCTTCCACGAAGCTGTCTCCCGTCACCTCGAGGAGAAACAGGGCCTTGACGGCATCGCCGCTGTAGTCGAAGTGTGTCCTGCCGGTGACTCCCGGGAAATTGACAAGGTTGAGGAGTTCGTCTTTGACGTGGTTTTTGAACCGGATGCCGGGCGTCCCGAGGATCTGGAAAACCATGTCGGCGGAATCATAGGTGACGGCTTCGATAAATCCGGGCGACTTGCCAAAGGCATCTTCGAAGGCTTGCACAAAACGCTTGACCTGTACAAGGCCGCTGTTCGGTGAAAATCCCTCGGTCATGACGGCACCCTGCACGTACCGGCGGGCCATTTCGAGGAGCTCGGTGGAGTGCCACAGGTTGGTGCCCAGAAGGTACACGTCGTTCACATCGTGGTAGGCCAGCTGGGGGATGATCAACCCGGCCTTGCCGGGTGCGTCGGGTATGAACACCGCCTGAAAGTCGACCACCGGTTCGGCTTCTTCGTTTCTGCTGCGTTCCTCATCCGTGGCCACCGGTCCCAGCACCGTGTCCGGTACGGTTTTGTACAGGACAGCGATCGATTTCAACTCGCGGGGGAAAAAGGGCACCACCGTGCGTGGATTGAAGTGATCCAGCCACCATGGCGTATCCTCTTCCGGCAGCATTTCAAAATCGATTTTGAGATCGTCGGGAACCGGGAAATACAGTCCCACCATCTTTTTTATGGGTACGGCAAAGTCATTCAGTTCGGGATCGTAGGAATCTATGGCCGATATCGTCCCCCCCCGGGCATCGATTTCGTCCCAGAAAAGGTTCATGTATGTCGTTCCGTAGTGCTCGCGCGGGTAGAGAATCGCGAAGCGTTTAACATTCAGTGTTTCGGTGGCATAGTCGGCCAGTGTGCGGGCCTGCATTTTAGGGGTGATGAAGTTTCTGAATACGAAATTGCCGGTTGCCGTGATGCCTTCTCGCTGGGTGAACGTCAGGATCGGAATACCGCGCGCCTGTGCCTCGAGGGCCGCCGGTTCCGACATGATCATGGGGCCCAGGATGACGGCGGCATTTTCAGCGTCCAGTTCCCGCACAGCCGCGGTCGTTTTGAACGGATCGGCCTGCGTGTCTTTCACGACCAGCCGGATACCCGGCCGGCCGCCTGCCTGGACGTGTCGCTGGTAGGCCAGTTCTATGCCCTGCAGGGCTCTTTGCCCATAGGTTCGGTAGCGGCCGCTCAGAGGCAGGAGGCAGCCCACGGTATAAGGACTGCTGATGGATTTGCTGATGATTTCATCGATCAATTCCTGTGCAGGCTGCGCCATTTCATGCTCGGGCATGGTTTTGGTGAGTTGCGTCAAGGCTTCCAGGGCGTCGTCGGTTTTGCCTTTTTCGATGCAGATTAAGCCGAAACGGTACAGGAGGTGCCCCCGCAGCAGGGGGGTTTTTACCCTTGCGAGCAGGTTCACGAGATGGACTTCGCGGAGTCCGGCCACCGCAGCTTTAACTTTTTCCAGCAGCCGTTCCTTTTCGAAATCGCCGGCCAGGCGATAAGCGGCACTGTAAAAATAAAAGGCATCTTCCGGGGTGCCGACTCCCATGTGGGCATCGCCGAGCAGAACGTATTTTCTGAGAAGCTGGCTCTCGGAGAGGTCGTTTTCGGCAATCTTAAAGGCAAAGTCGATGGCGTCGGTGTATCTTCCCTGCCGGTTGTAGATATCGAGCACTTCGATCATCGCTTCCCGCGTCAGCGGGCTTTCCGGGTAGGATTCCACCAGCGTTTGGTAGGTGGCGAGGGCCCCATCGAGATCTTCCCTGTATGTTTGAATCGATCCGATTTTGTAGAGGGCGGCATCTGCCAGGGGGCCTTCGGGATACCATTCCAGATAGGCCCTGTACTTTTCCATGGCCTCGTCGAACGATTTTTTCAGGAAGAGCTCTTCCGCCTGCGAGAAAACCGCTTCGCCGGAGAGCAGTTCGGCTCCCGGCGGCTGGGTGGGGGTGAGGATGACCGGCGGTACGGATGGCTTTGCGCAGCCCCAGATAATGAGGGATAAAAGGGAAAATAGGACGAAAAAATGAATGTTAACTAATGATTTCAGCTTCATGGCAATATCGCAGGGCGCACAAAATTTATCAAAATTGCATGCCGGGTTCGGCATGCATGCGAAGCAAAAAAACCTCAAGAATGAGATAAATTGTCATCAGATGGTGAAATTGTCAAATGAATCTCATAAATTTTCATCGGGTCTATAAACCAAAATGAGGCACAACGATTGCCGAGGAATAATACCGCCCCGGCCGTCAGGCTTTTACCTTGTTATTTGGTTATAGGTCCGATTTTCATGGTCGCTTTCGTCGCCAAATCATGATAGAAAGATTTTCACCCAAGGTGAAGGTTTCAGGAAAATTGCCGTATGGCTGTGGGTGATAAGCCGAAAAAATTAATGGTAAAGGAGGTCTGCGCATGACGACGAACAATGTTTCTGCATCACGGAATTTCGAAAGGGCGTTGGAAATCGGGCGGCCGCCTACCGTTGTGAAACTTTTTCCCAATTCGCGCGCACTGATCGTGAGTGGAAAATATATCGACCGGGCAATGCTGGCCAAGGGAAAAGCCATTGCCATGGCCGCCAACGGCAGGAACCATCTGGTGATTCGGGGCGCCCTGCAGGCGGCGCAGCGGGCGAACGCGTGTCTGATCATCGAAATTGCGCGGTCGGAGGGCGGTGCGGAGGCCTATTGTGCGGTCAATTACTGGAATATCGCCCGCCAGGTGGACGCGGTCTGCAATGAACTTGGCATAACGGTACCGGTAGCCATCCACGCCGATCATTACGGCATCAAGAAGACAGCCGATGTGGAAGCGGCCAAGGTCGAGATACCGACCCTTTTCGAAGCCGGCATGACGTCCATTGCCGTGGACGCCTCCCATCTCCCCGACGATGAGAATCTTCTGGCCAATTTGCAGCTCAACCCCTTCATCCCCACCTGGGCGGGCTTGGAAACAGAAGTCGGTGAAATAAAAGGGAAAGAGGGCCTTTCCACCGCCGGGGAAGCCCTGTTTCTCATCCAGGGGTTGAATGCGCACGGCATTTTTCCCGACTGGATCGCCTTGAACAACGGGACAACCCACGGCATCGAAGCCAGCGGCCAGGGGATCCAGGTCGGTTTGACCGCCGAGATCCACAACGCACTGTCACCCTATAACGTTTCCGGAGCCCAGCACGGGACGTCGGGGAACAACTCGGACAGGCTCAGGGAGATCGCGGCACAAACAAGAACGACAAAGGCCAATGTCGCCACCGCCCTGCAGATGATATCCTGGGGGCTGGAAGTCAATGATTACGGCAATGCCATCCTGGACCAGGACGGCAGTTTCATCAAGGTGAAGGGCGAAGGCGTCACCGAGGAGATGTGGGCGGCCATGGTCGCATATGCCCGGGACAAGGGCTTGTCCGGCGGAAACTTCAAGAAGCTGAACCTGCCTTTTGAAAACAAGCTCCTGGGTCAGCCGCAGCCTGTAAGAGGGCGGATGGTCAAGCGCGTCGAGGACTTCGTTTACGACATGCTGGTGAATGTGTTCAATGCCGCCGATACAGCCGACATCGCCCTGGAGGAAATTCTGAAGGCCGGGAGTCATGACCCGGGTCTCAAGGCCGCCGTTATGGAGGACAAGTCCGAGTGGACCGTTGAAAAAATCAGGGCCAAGGCCGCCGTGATTGACAGCGACAAGGGGCCGAAGGGCGATTTTGACGACTAAGTAAAAAAAATATTCAATAACGAATAAAGAATAATCAATGTCCAGAGGCGTAAAGGCATAGACAGTCTTGGGACGGGGGGTTCTGCAGCGAGGGCAATATTCTTTTATGTTTTAACCCGCTTGGCCCGTTCCCACAGCTCGTGCATGTCGTCATATTCGAGATCTTCGAATTTTTGTTCCATTTTGAAGGCGTGGCGTTCCATGTGGTGAAAGCGCCTTTCGAACTTGCGGATGGACGCGTCCAGGGCCGTATCCGGGTGGATGCCGGCAAAGCGGGCGACATTGGTGAGGGTAAACAGAACGTCGCCGAATTCCAGGGCGACATTTTCGCGGTTAAACCCATCGGCATCCTTTTCCAGTTCAGCCTTGAGCTCCCGCCATTCTTCCTCCGCCTGTGACATGACCCCCTCGAGGTCATTCCAATCGAAGCCTGTGCGTGCGGCCCTCGAGGAAACACGGTAGGCCCGCATGAGGGCGGGCAGGGTTTTGGGGATGGCGTCTAGCAGCGAGCCATCGCCGCGGTCAGGCTTTTCGGCCGCTTTTATCCGGCTCCAGTTCCGGCTCACATCTTCGGCAGAATCGACGGTTGCATTTCCGAATACGTGGGGGTGCCGATTGCGCATTTTCACGACATTTTTCGAGACAGCCTTCAGAACATCGAATTCTCCGTTTTCCTTGTAGATCGCTGCCAGGAAAAACAGAAGAAACATGACGTCACCAAGTTCCTCGCAGACCGCCTCTGCATCTTCCGAACGGATGGCTTCCACGAGTTCGTGAGCCTCCTCGATCAGGTAGACGGCCAGGGATTGCGGTGTCTGTTTGCGGTCCCACGGGCATCCGCCCTCACCCCTCAGTTTTTCGATTAGATGGATCAGTTTGCCGAAAGGGGGGGCTTCCGAATCTATTTGCTTTTCCAAGTCGACTGCAATTCCTTGAGTTTAAATATGAATTGTTGCTTCATCTGGTCCGGAACCACTTTGGCCATGGCTTCCGATACATGGGCCACATGGGGCGCCAGGAAAGATTGTTTGACCACGGGGGGGCCTTTGGGCAGAAAGGCGGTGAGGACAACCATCAAAATCGCGGCGATGAGGATGCCTTTGATCAGGCCAAACCCCGCGCCACAGACACGGTCGATCCAGCCCAGATGGGAAATGCTCAACAGATACTTGGTAATCACGCCGAGGATGCTGATGATGAAAAAAACAAGACAGAAGATAATGAAAAAACTCAAAATATTAGCATAGGCCACGTTGGAAAGCCATTTGGAAATGACTTTCGCCAAAAGGCCGTAATAGGTGTAGGCTGCATAATATCCGGCCAGAACCCCGATGATCGAGGATATTTCCTTTACCAAGCCTCTGAATATGCCCCTGGTCAGGCAAAAACCAACAATCACGATCATTGAAACATCGAGTACCGTCATGGCAATTATATCGTCCGCTATAGGCTCGCGTTTTTACGCGGGGAATTTATTGGTTAGAAATTATTTTATATAGTTATCGCGTAATGTTCCCTTTCTGAGCGCGTGGCGGCTTCCTTGTGCCGGCTCTCCGCAGCCCGCTCCGATCGGAAAAATGGGCCAAAATATAAAATTACCAGAGGGTGTATATTGCGTCAAGAGGTTTTCTTTTCAGACAAGGGGCGCTAATTGGCATTTGCAAAGTTGAAAAAGGGTGTGGTAGGAACAGTTCCATACCTGGGTCGAGCCTTTCGAATAAGGCTATATTCTGCAGCAAGGGAGCAGCTTTTGGACGAATTGGACAATCAAGCCGGTGCCGATGGCACCCAAAAATACAGCTTTGCTGGCATGGAGCTTGCCCGGCAGCTTTTCGGCGAGCACAACCGCCACCTACAGCTGGTGGCCGAAGCCCTGGATGTCAGCATCAACGCCAGAGGAACCGATGTGACCATCCACGGGGAAAAGATTGCCGCAGACCTCGCCGGAAACACGCTCAAGCAGCTTTACGGCCTGTTGAAAGAAGGGTATCCGGTATACGAGAACGACGTGGATTACGCCATTCGCGTGCTTTCCCGGGATCACAAGGCCAGACTCAAGGACATCTTTTTGGACACGGTATATGTCACGTCCAAAAAACGTTCGATCACCCCTAAAAGCCGCGCCCAAAAAGCTTACATAGACGCCATCCGGTCTTTTGACATCGTTTTCGGGATCGGGCCTGCGGGGACCGGCAAGACCTATCTGGCCATGGCCATGGCCGTGGCCGCACTGTCCAAAGGGATCGTGAGCCGCATTATCCTCACGCGTCCGGCAGTGGAAGCGGGGGAGGCGCTCGGCTTCCTGCCGGGAGATCTCACGGAAAAGGTCGACCCCTATCTGCGACCATTGTATGACGCCTTGCACGATATGATGCGTTTCGAAAAAGTTTCCAGTCTGCTCCAGCGCGGCATCATCGAGGTCGCCCCCATCGCCTTCATGCGCGGCAGGACCCTGAACGACTCTTTCATCATCCTGGATGAGGCCCAGAACACGACCTCCGAACAGATGAAGATGTTTCTTACCCGCATCGGTTTCAATTCCAAGGCGGTCATCACCGGAGACATCACGCAGATCGACCTGCCCGCCAGCAAGGCGTCGGGGCTTGTCGAGTCCAAGAACATTCTCCAGAAAATCGAAGGGATCAGGTTCGTCTTTTTTTCCAAGACGGATGTGGTCAGGCACAGGCTGGTCCGGGACATCATCAAGGCTTATGAAGAACTGGAAGAGAAAAAACAGGCCGCGCACGGCAAGGCTGATGACAGTCAGCCGGGAACGGGCGGTATCTGAACCGATGAGAAACAGCAAAAAGAAAAAGCGCATCGAACATTTTTTTGGACTGGAGGCATATTTCAGGTGGCTCCTCCTGGCCGTGGTGACCGGGGCAATTATTGTGGTTCTCTTTCCTAGCCTGATCATCAGCCCCCGGGGATATGTATCCGGAGATGTGGTGCTGCGGGACATAAAGGCCACCAAGGATTTCCTGTTCGAAGACAAGCAGGCCACCCAGCTGCAAAGAGCTTCGGCGGTGGAAAAGGTTCTCACCGTGTACGACCACAACACGGCGCTGGCTCCCGAGCTCGTTCAGCGGGTGGAAACATCCTTCGCGGCCATGCGCGCCGTAATCGCAGCGGTAGATTCGCCGCCAAAAGACACGGTGGAAAAAGGTGAAACAGGCAACGGGGCAAGCGAAGATGCGGCGGGCGAAAATGTCGATAACCGCCCGCACGAAAAGCAGAACCTGCACGATCTGCTGATGGCCCAGAAGCCGGCTTTTGAAAAAAATATCGGGATTGCCTTCAGCCAGGGGGCCTTTGCGATTCTGGAAAAGGAAGGCTTTTCTACCGATATTTCCGACCGCATAACCAGAATTCTGTCGGAAATTCTCGAAAACGGCGTGGTGGCCAACAAAGAACTGCTGCTTCAGGAAGCCGAAAAAGGGATCACCCTGAGAAGCATTGACGGGAAAACCGAGCGCACCGTCGTCAATCTGAAGCAGTTCTACGGTTTGGACCAGTCCAAAGTCATGGTCCGCATTGTGGGGCAGCCTATTCTTGCGGATGTCGACTACAATCTCAGGAACCTGGTGGTGGACGTGGTGCAGCGCCTGATGAATCCCAACATCACCCTCAACCGCAGCGCCACTGAAGAGCGCAAGCAAAGGGCCGCCGAGGAGGTCCAGCCGATTTTCTACAAGATCAAGGCCGGAGAAATGCTTTTGCGCGAAGGCGACAGGGTATCCGAGACCCAGTTGTTAAAACTCAAGGCCTTCGAACGCCAGACCAAGACCCAGGCGGTAGTGGCCAAAAGTGTCGGTGCGGCGATCATCATTGTATGCCTGCTGGTGGGATTGTTCATTATTCACCAGAGCAGGCTTCTCAAGGTTCCCGGAGGGATCAACAAAAACCTCCTTTTCATCGGCACCACGCTGCTGCTTGTGGTGCTCGCGGCCAAGTTTTCAGCTTCTCTCGCCGAATCCATCGCCGCCGGGACCCCCTTTTCCATTCCCGCCAGGGCCATTTTTTACGGTGTACCCCTTGCTGCGGGCGGCATGACCATCTGCCTCTTCATGGGGTTGGAGATCGCCATTCCCTTTGCCATTGTCACGGCTTTTTGCGCCGCGACGATATACCACGGACGGTTTGATACATTTATCTATTTTCTCCTCAACGGCACGCTGGCGGCGTACTGGGTTCAAAACTGCCGGGAGCGCAAGGTTTTCATCTCCGCCGGTCTCAAACTGGGAGCCTTGAATATCGTTCTGGCCATCGCATCGGAGGTGTATGCCGGCAATCTGTCGGGCAGGGTGCTTGCCTGGGGGGGCGCCTTTGCCTTTGCGGGCGGCATCGGTACGGGCGTCACGACCCTTGGCCTGGCCCCCCTGATGGAAATGATTTTTGGTTATACGACCGATATCACCTTGCTGGAACTGGCCAACCTGGACCGCCCCATTCTGAGAAAACTCATGATCGAGGCGCCCGGCACCTACCACCATTCCATGGTCGTGGGAAGCATGGTGGAAGCCGCCGCGGCGGAAATAGGCGCCAATCCACTCCTGGCCAAGGTTTGCGGCTACTACCATGACATTGGCAAAATCAGGAAACCGCTCTACTTCATCGAAAACCAGACCGACGGGGTCAACCGGCACGACAAACTGGCACCTTCCATGTCCAGTCTGATTCTGATCGCCCATGTCAAGAACGGCGTGGAGATCGCCAGGCAGAACAAACTGGGGCAGGGTATTATCGACACGATCCAGCAGCATCACGGGACGAGCCTGATCAGTTATTTTTATGAGAAGGCGCGGCAGAAAAAAGGGGACGATGCCGTGAAAATAGATGCGTTCAGGTATCCCGGACCCAGGCCGCAGACCCGTGAGGCCGGGCTGGTCATGCTGGCCGATGTCGTCGAGGCGGCCTCAAGAACGCTTGACAACCCGACCGCCTCCAGGATTCAAAAGCTGACCCAGGATCTGTTCAACAAAATATTTTCGGACGGGCAGCTGGACAACTGCGAACTTACCTTGAAGGACCTGCATAAAATAGCCAGAAGCTATTACAAGATTTTGACCGGAATCCATCATCATCGCATCGAGTACAACGAATCCGTCTCCAAACAGAACGGAAAAGAAGCCAATGGGAGTGCTGATAGACAACCGCCAGGCAACACATCCGATAAAGCTGGACAAAATCGAACGGAAGGCACAGGCCATCTTAGACGCCTTGGGATGTCCTGAAAAAGAACTTTCCATCCTGCTTGTCGACGATCCCCAGATAGCCGACCTCAATGTTACCTACCTGAACCGGGAAGGCCCGACCAACGTCATCGCCTTTCCCATGCAGGAGGGCGAGTTTGCCGGCATCACACCGGATCTTCTGGGGGATGTGGTCATATCATTAGACACGGCCGCAAGGGAAGGACTGACGGCCGGTGTCGACATGGAATCCCGCGCTGTTGAGCTTTTGGTTCACGGCGTGCTGCACCTGATGGGCTATGACCATGAGAATGACGAGCATGAAGCGCGCCGCATGGAGAGGAAAAGCGAGGACGTGCTGGCGGCGATTCGGCAGCTTTGACGGGATATTCATCTAACTATTGAGTATATCTCTCGCCCACTTCGTTAACGCACGGTAGAGGACGTAGATATTGGGATTTAGAATTTATAAGCTCCGGTTTGTCCGGACGGAAGGGGTGTTATGTTTCTGGTGACGGCGGCAGAGATGCGGGAGATGGACCGGCGGACCATCGAATCGTTCGGTTTGCCGGGAAGAATTCTGATGGAGAATGCCGGACGCGGTGCCGTGCGCGTCATGCGGGCTTATTTCCCCGGTATCGCGTCCCAGCGGGTGGGAATTTTAGCAGGGCGCGGCAACAATGGCGGCGACGGGTTTGTCATCGCCCGCCGCCTTGCCTGCATGGGAGTGGACGTCTCGGTTTTTCTGCTGTCGAAAAGGTCGCGCGTTGTCGGAGACGCCGGCGCGAATCTGGCATTACTGGATCCCCTTGGCGTCCCGGTCTTCGAGATCGAGGACCCTGCCGCCCTGCGCAAGAAAAAGCCGGCCATGCGCCGCCGGGAGGTTTGGGTCGACGCGCTTTTGGGGACCGGTTTGAATGCAGACGTCCGGGGGCATTTCAGGGAAGCGATCGATTTCGTCAACCGGGCGGACAAGCCGGTAGTGGCGGTGGATGTTCCGTCGGGGCTGAATGCCGACACCGGACAAATCTGCGGGACCTGCATTCGGGCCAAGGTGACGGTGACGTTCGCCTTTGCCAAGCTTGGCTGTGCCGTTTTTCCAGGCGCCGCATGTTGCGGAGCGCTCGAAGTTGTCGATATCGGCATCCCCCCCTTCATTACGGCGGCCGTGAATCCACGGCAGGTCTGGATTACGCCCGCCGGCCTGCGGCCGTTATTGCGGCAGCGGGCTCCTGACGTTCACAAAGGGACGACCGGCCACCTCATGGTGGTTGCGGGGTCGCCGGGCAAAACCGGTGCGGCATCCATGAGTGCCATGGCGGCCATGCGTGCCGGAGCCGGGCTGGTAACTCTTGGGGTACCGGCGGGGCTCAACGGGATCGTCGAACCGCAGGTCACGGAAGCCATGACCGTCCCTCTGCCCGAGACCGTGGATGGTTTGCTGGACAGTTCTGCATTGAGAATCGTGAAAGCGATGCTTCCTGGCAAGCGCTGCGTCGCCTTCGGCCCCGGAATCGGTACGGGAGACGGGGCCGGGCGGTTCCTGGCCGGACTCATAGAAAGCAGTCCCATCCCCCTGGTGATCGATGCGGACGGCATCAACCTCCTGGCCGGGAATCCGGGCATGCTTAAGAAGGCGAGGGCCGCCGTGACCATCACCCCGCACCCTGGTGAGATGGCGCGCCTTCTCGGCACAACCCCTGCGCAGGTTCAGGAGGACCGCGTCGGATGTGCACGCGATGTTGCCGCGCGCTACGGTGTCCACGTCGTGCTCAAGGGGGCGGCCACCGTCATCGCTCATCCGGAAGGAAACGTTCACGTCAATCAAACGGGAAATCCCGGCATGGCGTCAGGCGGGATGGGGGATATTCTCACCGGTCTGGTTGCCGGATTCACGGTTCAGGGGTATAGCGTCGACGCCGCTGCGCGCCTGGGCGTCTACCTGCACGGCCGTGCGGCCGATACCCTTGCCGCTGCCAAGGGGCCCGTCGGGTTTTTGGCGACGGAGGTCATGAACCGGATACCGGAAGAGATCCGTTTGCTGGCAACAAACTCATTTGATGCTTGACATCGAGTCGTTATGGAACTCGCTTTTACCACCAACTCGGCGCAGGAGACCGCAGAACTGGGCGAAGCTATGGGGCGATCCATCACGGCACCGGTGGTGATTGCCCTGACCGGTGACCTGGGAAGCGGCAAGACCGTCTTCGTGCAGGGGCTGGCACGCGGCCTGTCGGTTCCCGACGAATACTATGTCACCAGCCCTTCGTACACACTGATCAATGCCTACCCGGGACGGCTGCCCCTCTATCACGCAGACCTCTACCGCCTCGAAGGGGGTGCGGATTTAGAAGACCTCGAGCTGGATGACCTGGCCGGCGGTGAGGGCGTCGTGGCCATAGAATGGGCCGAGCGGATCGAGCTGAAGGATCTCGAGGAACATGTGTCGGTGCGGATCCTGACGGCCGGTGAATCTTACCGTGTGGTTTACCTATCCGGAACTGGACAGAGCCATTCCGATCTGTTAAAGGAAACCGAAAAAAGGTTGAGGGAACCATCATGGCGTTGATCGTACAAAAATACGGCGGAACTTCAGTGGCGGATCTGGATAGAATCCGGAACGTGGCAAAAAAGGTAATCAAAACCCATGACCGGGGGAACAACGTGGTTGTCATTCTGTCGGCCATGGCCGGCGTAACCGACAAGCTCATCAACATGGCAACCGGTGTGAGCGATGATCCGGACAAACGGGAACTGGACGTCCTGCTGGCCACCGGCGAGCAGACCACCGCGGCCTTGCTGGCCATGATGCTGAAATCCATGGATTACCCGGCGCAGTCTTTGCTGGGCCACCAGGCGGAGGTGGTGACCGACTGCGATTTCGGGAATGCGCGCATCATCGAAATAGGCGCCAAACGAATCACGGAGCTGTTGGAAAAAGGAACCATCGTCGTGGTAGCCGGGTTCCAGGGAATCGATTTGCAAGGCAACATAACCACTCTGGGCCGCGGCGGTTCGGACACGTCGGCCGTGGCCATTGCCGCAGCGCTCAAGGCCGACATGTGCGAGATATATACGGACGTGGACGGAATCTACACCGCTGACCCGAATGTCTGCCACAAGGCAAGAAAACTTAAAATGATATCGTATGACGAGATGCTCAACATGGCCAGCCTCGGTGCAAAGGTCCTGCAGATAAGGTCGGTGGGATTTGCCAAGAAATACAACATACCCGTGCACGTACGGTCGTCATTTTCCGAGGAGGAAGGAACAATGGTGGTAAACGAGGATTTCGGAATGGAACAGCTGATGGTGTCCGGGGTAACCCACGACAAGGACCAAGCCCGTATTACCCTGAAAAAGGTGCCGGATCAACCGGGGATCGCCGCCAAGATATTTTCACCTGTGGCGGAAGCGGGCGTCGTCGTCGACATGATCATTCAAAATACGCGTGTCGGGGGGCAGACGGATCTGACGTTTACGGTGCCGACGTCGGATTTCAGGAAGACCCTCGACATTCAGCGAAAAGTCGCTGCGGAGATAGGTGCGGAGGACGTTTTCGGCGATGAACATATCGCCAAGGTGTCCGCCATCGGTGTGGGCATGAAAAACCATTCGGGTGTGGCCTCGATCATGTTCAATGCGCTCGCCCGGGAAAATATCAACATCATCATGATCAGCACGTCGGAGATCAGAATATCCTGCATCATCGAGGAGAAGTACACCGAACTGGCGGTCCGCGTTCTGCACACGGCCTTCGGCCTTGACGCGGAGTAAGCCGCCCCTTGAAACGCTTCAATGCCGATCAGCTCAAGCTCGTCCTTCTGGTGGGCGCCGTCATCCTGGCGGGCGTGGTGTTGCGGTATCTCTTTACAACGCCGTAATGCTCCGTACGGAAAAAGGATTCGAGGATTCCACGGAAAAGCTCATAGCTGATAGCACGTAGCTCATAGCCCGCTATCAGCTATGACCTATAAGCTGGCTTTTTGCTTGGCCCTATACCTCCAAGCCTTTGGATTTAGCCGAAGGCATAATTCTCGAACATTTTGTTATAATTACGAAATTGCCTGTTCGATTTCTGCCAGGATTGCCCTGGCGGCGGCAACGGGATGGGCCGCATCCCTGATGGGGCGGCCGATGACCAGGTAATCCGATCCGTTTTGGATGGCTCCGGCCGGTGTGGCCACCCGGACCTGGTCGTCGTGAGCGCCGTTTGTTGTCCCCGGGCGGACGCCGGGGGTCACCGCCAGAAAATCGCTGCCGCAGCGGCTTTTAACCGTTCCGGCTTCCAGGGGGGAGCAGATAACGCCGGCGCATCCGGATCTGGCGGCGGCCTGGGCCTTTTTCAGAACCAGCGCCTGCAGATTGTCGGCATAGGTGCGTTCGTATCCCGCCTCTTTGAGGTCATCGCTTCCCAGGCTGGTCAGCACCGTGACGCCGAGAACCCGCACGCTTTCACCGGCTCCCTCGACGGCGGCCTCGAGCATCCTGACCGAATCGCCGCAGTGAACCGTGGCCAGGTCGACACCGTACGCGGCCACCTGGCGCATGGCCCGCCGAACGGTCTCGGGTATGTCGTGAAGCTTCAGGTCCAGGAAAATTTTCGCATCCGGCGCGTGGCGTCTGATCCGGTGGATGATTTCCGGGCCGGTCTTGATAAACAGCTCCAGCCCGACTTTGAAGGTTCCCACCAGGTGGGCCAGCGCTTTCACGTAGGTCAGCGCCTCGTCCGCCGAAGGCAGGTCAAGCGGGAAAATGAGGTAGTCTCTGGGTTCTTTCGTGGTCATATAACGCTTCCCTGTGTCTAAGCGGCGCAGCCGCGCTACATACGAAAATTCCGGTTGGGCCGCGGGTTCAACCGGGAGTTTCGTATTGGGTGTCGATCCATTTCCGGTATGCGCCGCTGCGTACCCGGCTGGTCCATTCCGGGTTGTTCAGGTACCAGTCGATGGTTTTTTTCATGCCGCTTTCGAACGTTTCCAGGGGCGTCCATCCCAGTTCGCTGTTGATCTTGTTGAAATCGATGGCGTAGCGCAGGTCGTGGCCGGGGCGGTCCTTCACAAAGGTGATCAGGCTCTCCCGCGACGGTTTTCCGGCATCCCGGTCCTCGAGGGGTTCCATTTCGTCAAGGAGGTTGCATATCAGCCGGACCACGTCTATGTTTTGCATTTCACACCGACCGCCGACGTTGTAGGTTTCGCCTGTTTTTCCCTGCTGCATGATGCCCCAGATGGCGCGACAGTGATCCTCGACATAAAGCCAGTCCCTGACATTGAGCCCCTGACCGTAAACGGGAAGGGGCCTGCCTTCGCGGGCATTTAAAATCATGAGGGGAATCAGCTTTTCCGGGAACTGGTAAGGGCCGTAATTGTTGGAACAATTGGAAAGGGTTACCGGTAGACCATAGGTCCGGTAATAGGCTCTAACCAGATGATCCGAAGAGGCCTTGGATGCCGAATAGGGACTGCTGGGGTCATACGGTGTCTTTTCGGTGAACAGTCCCGTCTTGCCGAGAGAACCGTAGACCTCATCGGTGCTGACATGGTGCATCAGGGAAACCTGGCCCGTCCTTTCCCTGATAATTTCCAGCAGGTTGAAAGTGCCCAGGATGTTGGTTCTGATGAAATCGTCGGGCCCCAGAATGGACCTGTCCACATGGGATTCTGCGGCAAAATGGCAGACGCCGTCGACATTGTAGGCCTGAAACACACGGTCGAGGGCGTCTTTGTCGCAGATGTCCGTTTGGGAAAAAATGTAGCGTTCCGGATATTGCTCGGCGATGCCGGCAAGGTTTTCCATGTTGCCGGCATAGGTCAGTTTGTCCACGTTGATGATGCGGCCCTTGAAGTCGTCTCTCGAGAAAAGGTAATGGATGAAATTGCTGCCGATAAAGCCGCAGCCGCCGGTTACGAGAAGATTCTGCATGCTGCCTCCATGACGTTTGCTGAACGGGGTTCTATCATTTTTACATGGCGGGTTCAACTTTTGTAATGAAAAAAGAACGGTGAGGGAAAGGCTGCGCTTGGAAAAAAAAGTTGAAATTCGAGCGGTGCAGATATAAGATATATTGTTTACGGATAGTTAATAGCGGCCCGCTTCGGAAAATGTCCGCGATGGAGGCCGGCAAACGCCGTGTGCGGCGGGATGGCACGGGTGAGGGGACCCATGGTCAAGGATGACATCAAACGGGAATTGTTGAAAAACCTGCCGGGAGTCGATCACCTGCTGGAACGCATGCGGACCGATCCGCGGTTCGACGGTGTCCCGCGTTCGGTCAGGCTGGCCGGCGCCAGGGAGGCGATCGAGGAGATACGGGCGTCCATCCTCCGGGGCGACCCGGATAGCGCTGCGTCCCTTGTACAGGACGCAGGTGCGCTGGAGAAGGCCTGCCGAATCGCCGAAAAGCGTATGGCTCTCAATCTGCACCCGCTGGTCAACGCCACCGGGGTTATTGTGCACACGAACCTCGGGCGTTCACGGCTGGCCGCAGCCGCCATCAGCAACCTCGAGGCCATCGGAGCCGGGTATTCAAACCTTGAATTCGATCTTGCATCCGGAAAAAGGGGGTCGCGCTACAGTGCCGTCGAGGACCTGATTTGTGAAATCAGTGGTGCCGAGGCGGCCATGGCGGTAAACAACAACGCGGGTGGCGTGCTGCTCTGCCTGGATACGCTTGCCAAGGGGAAAAAAGTGGTGGTTTCACGGGGCGAACTCGTGGAAATAGGAGGCTCTTTCCGGATTCCGGATGTAATGGCCAAAAGCGGCGCCCTGCTCACGGAGGTGGGCGCCACCAATCGCACCCACGCCAGGGACTATGAAACGGCGATCGACAGTGAAACCGCTTTACTGCTGAAGGTGCACACGAGCAATTTCAGTGTGGTGGGCTTTACCAAGAGCCTGTCCCTGAAAGAACTGGTGGCCATGGGTAGACAACATCGGTTGCCGGTGATGGAGGACCTCGGCAGCGGAACCTTCGTCGATTTTTCCAAATACGGCGGTATCAATGAACCGACCGTGCAGGAATCGATCGCCGCCGGGCTGGACGTCGTTACCTTCAGCGGCGACAAGTTGCTGGGCGGACCCCAGGCCGGCATCATTGCGGGATCGAAGGCGATTCTCGACAGAATCAAACAGAATCCGCTCACGAGGGCCCTGCGCATCGACAAACTGACCCTCGCCGCGTTGGAGAGCACCCTGCGTCTTTACAGGGATGAAAAACAGGCCGTTGAAGAAATTCCCACATTGAAAATGCTGACGGCAGCACCGGAAATCCTGGAGGAGAAAGCCGGGCGGCTTGCCGCTATGCTTGAACGGACGGCCGGGGAACATTTCGATGTAAGGACGATCGGAGGGACCTCCCGCGCGGGAGGAGGAGCCATGCCGCTTGCGGATCTGCCGACCACCTGTGTGGGCGTCGAACCGAAAGGCATGTCGGTAAACCGGTTGGAGCGGCTTCTCCGTGGCGGGCGGCCAGCGGTCATCGGGCGGATCGAAGCGGATCTTTTTATTCTGGATGTTCGCACCGTGCGGGAAGATGAATTTCCCATCATCGTGAATGCGGTGAAAAGCGTCATGCGGACGGGCGATGCATGACCTGCGTCCGGCACGGGTCGGAGGCTTTCATAATGGTTAAGGATTGTTGAACGTGGGGAAAAACAAGCGCCACGAGAAGGCTGTTTCCACAAAAAGCAGCGCGCGGGAATTTTTGCGCAGCCGGTTGAGCAGGCTCAAGAACGGTTTTGATTCCGCACTCAACGGTGCCGGCACGGCGGATGGCCGGGTACTGGAAACCAACCGATACGATGACCTTGAATTCATCAACGGAATCAATAAAGCGACATCTGAAGCCGACATGTTCGGGGTGCTGGTGGTGAGAGCGGATCAAGCGGCCGCACACACCGGCAACGCCGCCCACGAAGATCCGGGGCCACAGGCGGACCACATCGCCGGGGTTGTCGAGGCGGTGTGCCGCCGGGCGGACGGTGTTTGGGGGGCGATGGAGAGCGGCATGTTCGGCTGCTGCGTGCCGGGTTTCGATGACGATGCCTGCCTGAAGACAGCGGAAGAAATTATCCGGGGGGTTCACGCGCTCAACAACGGCAGCGTATCCATCGGTACCGCCAGGTATCCGATGCTCGACTATAACCGGGACGAGATCGTGGAAAATGCGTATAAGGCCTTAAACCACGCCGCATTTCTCGGCCCCGGCAGCACGGTGGCCTTCGATGCCGTCAGCTTGAATATCAGCGGGGATGTCCTGTACCAGGCGGGGGATATCAAAGGCGCAGCCGACGAGTTCGAGCGCGGCCTGAGAATCGATCCCCGGGACGAAAATCTCAACAACAGCCTGGGGGTCTGCTACGGGGAACTGGGGGACCTTGCCGGGGCGCTCGGATATTTTGAAACTGTCCTGGCCATTAACCCCAATAGCGTGCTGGCGCTGCACAACGCCGGATACGTCAAGGCCATGTTGGACGACCCCGAAGGTGCCCTGGCGTATTTCATGCGCGCCGACGCACAGGACGGCAGCATTTTTGAAATCGCCTTCCACACGGGAAAGCTCCTGGTGGAAGCCGGACACCAGGAGAGGGCCAAGCCATACCTGGAAAGGGCGGTAAAGCTGAATCCCGCTTTCGGCAAGGCCCACTACCTGATGGGTGAATGCAGCCGTGGCATGGGCCTGACGGACGAAGCGGTCCGTGCCTATAAATCGGCTATAAGGCGCAACCCGAATGATGC
This sequence comes from Deltaproteobacteria bacterium, assembly GCA_022340465.1. Lineage (NCBI taxonomy): Bacteria > Pseudomonadati > Myxococcota > Myxococcia > Deltaproteobacteria bacterium. The sequence goes on from JAJDNW010000130.1 coordinate 26,434, forward strand.
CGATGCGTTATCGGCTCTGGGGCTGTTGTATGACGAGATGGGAGAGAATCCGGAGATCCCGCTTATTTTCTGTGAGAAAAGTGTGGAGCTTTCTCCGGAAAACGGACTTTTTGCCTGCCGCTTCGGGCAGGTACTGATGAACCAGGAAAAGACGCAAAGGGCGCTGACCATGTTTGAAAAGGCACGGGATCTCGGCTACGACGCCGAGGAGTGGATCGCGGCGGCCAGGGCGGCACTGTCCCAAGGAGGGCAGGAGGGCCGCGCTAGCGTTGGGAAAGGAGAATGATAAGATAATGCCGATTTATGAATATCACTGCAATGAGTGTGGACACGATTTCGAACGGCTGGTGTTTGGCAGCGAAAAGCCCGCCTGTTCCGCATGCAACAGCGAAAATGTCGGGCGGTTGATATCCGCCTGCGGGTTTGTCAGCAAGGGGAGCTCCGGTGAAACTGTCGGTGCATCGGCGGGAGCGTCCTCATGCGGCGGCTGCTCGGCTTCGAGTTGTGCGGGATGTGGAACGACCTGATGCCGGCATGCGTCAGAATCGGTACCCGTGGCAGCAAACTCGCGCTGTGGCAGGCGAACTGGGTCAAGTCAGCCATAGAAGCGGGCCATCCCTCCCTCGAGGTAGAGATCACGGTCATCAAAACCAGGGGGGACAAGATACTGGACGTGCCCCTGGCGAAGATCGGCGGAAAGGGCCTGTTCGTAAAGGAGATCGAAGAGGCGTTGCTTGCCCGAAGAATCGATATGGCGGTTCACAGCATGAAGGACATGCCCGCGGATCTGCCCGGGGGGCTCTGCGTCGGGGCCATCCCCGCGCGGGAGACGCCCCACGATGTCTTGATAGCGAAAGACGGCCGTCGGCTTTCCGAATTGAAAAAGGGGAGCCGCATCGGCACCAGCAGTCTTCGCCGTGCCGCCCAGCTGCTGTTTGCCCGACCCGATTTGAGCATCACGCCCTTGCGGGGCAACCTGGATACCCGCTTGAGAAAACTGGAAGCCGGAGAAATGGATGCCATCGTACTGGCCGCCGCCGGTATGAAACGCATGGGGATGGCCGGAAAAATTTCGGAGTACCTGGACGCGTCGGTCATGCTTCCCGCCGCCGGCCAGGGGGCCCTGTGCATCGAGACGCGGGAGGACGATGAAATGATCGGACGCATCGCAGCCGAACTGGATCACCGGGAGACACGCATGGCGGTTACCGGTGAAAGGGCATTCCTGCACCGGATGGGGGGCAGCTGCCAGGTACCCATTGCGGCTTACGGCAAAATCAGCGGCGACCGCTATTGTCTGACCGGACTGGTAGCGCAAATCGACGGTTCCGAGTGCCTGCGGGAAGAGGGCGAGGGCCCTGTGGCGGAAACCGAGAGGATCGGCATCACGTTGGCCGAGCGCCTGGTAGAGATGGGTGCGGAGCGCATACTAAAACAACTTCAGCAGGATCAGGTATGAACAAGAGGCGGGGAATCGTTTACCTGGTGGGAGCCGGCCCTGGTGACCCGGGCCTGATTACCCTTAAGGGCAGACAGTGCATCCAACGGGCGGATGTCGTCGTTTACGACTATCTGGCGGCCGAATCCCTACTGCGGCATGCCAAAAGCGATGCCGAACTCATCTACGTGGGGAAGAAGGGAGGGGATCACACCCTTTCCCAGTCCAGGATCAACGCCCTGCTGGTGGAAAAAGCCTCCCAGGGGCTGGTCGTAACCCGATTGAAAGGGGGCGATCCGTTCATCTTCGGCAGGGGCGGTGAAGAGGTCGAAGTGCTCATCGAAGCGGGCATTTCCTTTGAAGTCGTTCCGGGGGTCACCTCGGCGGTAGCCGCACCGGCCTATGCCGGTATTCCCCTGACCCATCGCAAATTCACCTCCACCGTGGCCTTCGTCACCGGCCATGAGGACCCCGGGAAGGCGTCGTCGGGCATCGACTGGAAAGCACTGGCCTCGGGAATCGGCACCCTGGTTTTTTTCATGGGGGTCAAAAATCTCAAGTATATCGTCAACCAGCTGATGCGGCACGGCCTGACGCCGGAAAGACCGGCAGCCCTGATCGGCTGGGGAACGACGCCTCGGCAGACCACTGTCACCGGCACCTTGGGAACCATAGAAAAAGAGGCCGGCAAAGCCGGTATGAAACCACCGGCGTTGATCGTCATCGGGGATGTCGTGCGTTTGCGCGAACGGATGAAGTGGTTCGAGAAGCGTCCGCTGCTGGGCAGGCGCATCGTGGTTACGCGTGCCAGGAAACAGGCCAGCGGATTCCTGCAGATGCTGACAGACGCCGGTGCGGATTGCCTGGAGTGTCCGACCATCAAAGTAGTGCCGCCTGAAAGCTGGCAGGCGCTGGATCGGGCTGTCGACCGGATCGCCGGCTATGACTGGCTTGTCTTTACCAGTGTAAACGGCGTGACATTTTTTTTCGAACGGATTTTTAACGCAGGATTGGACAGCCGATCGCTGCAGGGCATCCAGGTGGCGGCCATCGGCCCCGCCACGGCGGAACGCCTCATGGATTACGGCATTCGATGCGACATCATTCCTGAAAACTACCGGGCGGAGTCGATGGCTGCCGCTTTCGAGAAGGTGGCGATCGCGGATAAAAGCGTCCTGCTTCCACGGGCCAGGGAAGCGCGTTCCGTTCTGCCCGAGGCGTTGACCCGCATGGGGGCCCGGGTGGACGAAGTCATCGCATACGTCACCGAAGTCGAGGATCGGAACGGCGGGACCCTGATTGACAATCTGGAAAAAGGAAACGTCGACTGTATTACGTTCACCAGCTCCTCGACCGTCAAGAACTTCAAACGTCTGCTGCCGGCGGATAAATTCCCTGCACTCGTCGGAAAAACGACGATTGCCTGCATCGGACCGATAACGGCCGCAACTGCCGAAGCGCTCGGATTCGATGTTCATATCGTTGCCCGGGAATATACGATTCCGGGGCTCTACGGGGCCATCGTGGATCATTATAAGCCGTCTTGACGGAGGTGTTCGCCGGGGGAGGGTTTATGCAATCATACCTGGACAGGTTAACCGAATATGCCCATGCCGTCCGGGCATTGAAGGAGACCATTATCACCAACATCGTGCTTCTTGGTCAGGAACCGGCGCCGACGTTTAAAGAAAGGGCAAAATCCCAACTTTTTCTCGACCGACTTTCCGACCTTGGCGCGGATGAATGCACCATCGATGGATACCAGAACCCCATCGGCATCGTCCGGGGATCCGTCAAGGACAAACCGCCCATCTTCGTGGTTGCGCATATGGACACACCCTTTGGCAAGGATGTGGACCACAACTTTCTCGTCAACGAGGAAACCATAATGGGCGCGGGCATCATGGACAATTCCGTGGGCGTAGGGGTGCTTGCGTCCCTGCCGTACATCTTCAAGTCGCTGGGCCTGCAATTCGAGTCGGATATCGTGCTGGCCGGTGTCATCCAGTCCATCGGCCGGGGCAATCTGAGAGGTATCCGGCATCTTTTAAAAACCTGGTCGACCCCGGTGAGGGGAGCTGTCTGTATCGAGGGGGGCGAGCTGGGACGTCTCAATTACAACAGCTACGGCATGATTCGGGGGGAAATTGAATGCAACATTTCGACGGAGTCAGGATTCGAACCCCAGTTCAAACCCAACGCCATTTTGATCCTGAACGAGATTATCAATCAGATTCTGCAAATGCGTCTGCCCCAACGGCCGCTGGCGCGGGTCATCATCGGTAAGATTTCAGGCGGGCACAAGCATGGCCTGATCGCTTATGACGGGACCTTGGGGCTGGAAATACAGAGCGATGCCGATGATATGGTGAGAAGCATATTCAACGACATAACGGACATCGTCAACGGAGCCGGGCATGAATATCAGGGGGCTTTGAAGTTGAATACCATCAGCAGCCTGCATGCGTCGAGAATGGGGTATTCCCACCCCCTGGTAAAGAGCGCCGTAGCCGTCATGAACCGGTTGGAGCTCAAACCGGTCAGTGAGCCCAGCGAATCGGAGTTGTCCATTTTCCTGTCCCACAAAATTCCTGCCGTCACCCTGGGGGTGACGCGGGGCAGGGATTATCACCTGGAACGTGCGACCATGATAATCGAACCCATGTATAAGGGCATCGCCCAGATCCTGGGGGTGATTTCCGCCATAGACAACGGGGTGTGTGATGGCCTATGACTGGCTCAAGAGCAACACGTTTCACCATTCCGAGTTTTCCGATCTCGATCGCCTGGCGGCGGCCAAGCAGCGCAAAGGGCTGAAAATATCCCTGTGCCTGCCGACGCTCAATGAAGAACGCACGATCGCCAAAGAGATCCTGATCATGAAATCGGAACTGATGATCCGCTTTCCTCTGATCGACGAAATCGTCGTGGTCGACTCCGGGTCGACCGATCGCACTCAGGAGGCGGCCGAGGCGTATGGGGCCCGGTTTTATTATGCGGGTGACATCCTTCCCGATCTGGCGCACTTCAAAGGCAAGGGTGAGAATCTGTGGAAGGCGCTTTATATCACCCGCGGTGATATCATCATATACCTGGATGCCGATATCAAGAACATTCACCACCGGTTTGCATACGGCCTGCTGGGCCCTCTGCTGCTGACCGATCACATCCGGTATGTGAAGGCCTTTTACGACCGCCCCATCGCTCTGGGGCAAAAAAAGATGCGTTCCACCGGCGGCGGACGGGTGACGGAACTGGTGATCCGCCCGCTATTTTCACTGTTTATCCCCGAATTGACCCAGATCATCCAGCCGCTTTCAGGTGAGTACGCCGGATACAGGGATATTCTGGATAAAATTCCTTTTCCCATCGGTTACGGGGTGGAAACCAGCATGATCATGGACATCTATACGAAATGGGGGCTTGACGTCATGGGGCAGACGGACCTTGACCGGAGGGTTCACCGGAACCAGTCCACCCAGGCACTCGGTCGCATGGCGTTCGTGATCATGAAGACCTTTATCAACCGCAAGATCAAGATGGGGATGATCGAACTTAGAGAAAAAATGTTTGACGAGATGATTCAATACAATCTTGTCGAGAACGAGTACGAAGCGGCAGTTTATGAAATGGGGGGACTCGAACGCCCCCCGATGCACGAGATTCCGGCTTACGCCGACAAATTTTTAAAGAAAGCAACCCATGGAAAATAACCCGCTGAAAGACAAGTTTAACCGGCACCTGACCTACCTGCGGATATCGGTTACCGACAGATGCAACCTCCGCTGCATTTACTGTGTCCCCAAAGGGATCGTCCCCAAGATGCCCCATGACGATATCCTGCGTTATGAAGAGATGTTGCGGATCGTTCGCATCGGCGTGGCCGTGGGCATTCGCAAGGTGCGGGTGACCGGTGGAGAGCCGCTCGTACGCAAGGGCATCGGCGACTTTCTGAAAAGACTGGGGGCGGTGGACGGCCTGACCGACATATCCATAACCACGAACGGATACCTGCTGGAAAACAATGTGGAGATGATCAAGGCCGCGGGGATCCGGCGGATCAATGTGAGCTTGGACTCGCTTGACAGGGACAAGTTCGCCTATATTACGGGGTATGACGTTTTCGACCGTGTGTGGCAAGGCATTTTGCACGCACAAGCGTCAGGCCTTGCCCCCATAAAGCTGAATGTCGTGGCGCTCAAAGGACACAACGAAGATGAACTCGTGGACATGGCCAGGCTCTCCTTAACGTATCCCTTCCACGTCCGGTTCATCGAGTACATGCCGATCGGAAACTCGAGGGTGAAGACCGGGGATTCGATCCTGGCGCCGGAGATAAAGCGGCGGATCGAAACCATAGGGAGCCTGGAGCCGATAACCAAGAATCGGATGGACGGGCCGGCCGAGAGGTACCGCTTCAAAGACGCCCCCGGGGAAATCGGTTTCATCCGGCCCATGAGCCGTCATTTCTGTTCGACCTGCAACCGCCTGCGGTTGACGGCGGACGGACACCTGAGGCCCTGCCTCCTGTCAGACCGCCAGGTGGATATCAAGGGCCCGATGCGCGCGGGGTGCAGTGATGAACAGATCGTCGAGATATTCAGATCCGCCGTCCGCCACAAGCACGATGCCCACCGCTTTGCCCGGCACGAGGAATGCCGGGTGGCGGATCAGATGTCCGGAATCGGCGGTTAAAAATAGGGCCCCCCGGGGACGCTGTTTCCGCAAGCCGACTATGGGGTTGGCAATGGTCGCGATGGAGGAAAATCACTTTAAACGATCACTAAAGTGTGATATCGTTCCTTATCTCATATCTATTATATCCCTATCATATCTCATCTCCGTATCGACACGATGGAAAGGATAAGAAATGGCGCTATACGATATGATCGCAACCATGCCGCTTTTTGAGAACTTTTCCGAAGAAGAAAAGAAAACGTTTGCCCAGATGGATCATTCGCTTCTGGCGTTCAACAAGGGGGACATTATCATCAGGGAGGGAGATCACTACACATCGCTCTATCTCCTGATAAGGGGCAGCGCCCAGGTGACCAAGACCGGCTACGGAAGTCCCATTGCACAGCTGAAACCGGGGTCGGTGTTCGGTGAGATATCCTTTCTGACGCACAGAGCCAGACAGAGCAACGTGATTGCAGATGAAAAGATTCTGGCCCTGAAAATCGACGACGATTTTTTTGACAAAATCGAACCCTCCATGCGTGACAACATCAAGAACTACCTGATAGAGCTTTTAGCCGGCCGGCTGGACCGCATGAACGAAGCCTTGAGCAAAATAGCCAAATATGCCCGGGGCTATGCTGTGCTGTAGGGGCGGGTCAGGGGTTGCTCCCGGGACGGTGCGGTCCCTGGGATCCATGCTATTCGTATTCGTATTTATCTTCCAGTTTTAACTGCTGCTCCTTGGTGACGATACCCTCTTCGTACAGTATGTCTCCGATACCGGCCTCTCTCAGATCGTCGATTTTTATGATCGATTCCGCCGGTTTGCTTTGAAGGCTGAAAAAGGTATATTTCAGGTTGAGGTGTTCTTTCTTCAACATCCTGAACTCTTTTCCGCCCACATAGATAAAGTGATTGGCGAGCAACATGTATACGAGTCCGATCACAACGGCGTACAGGATATACTTTTTAATCGTTTGTACCATAGTCGCATCCTCTCTTGTCCATACGGCGGCGCCTGCAACCTAAACTGAGCTTGGGTGAAATTATCTTTGGATGCACCATAAAAAAAAACGGTGGTGTTTTCAATGAGATTTTTAAATTGTACATGCGGGGTTTCTCATGTATGCTGTGGCACCCAAACCGCAGCAGTGAACGAATACCGGTAACGGCAGCCCCATCAATAAAAAAGGCCTGATAACGAAAGATGATTGATCCTAACCCTATGGTCAACCCCCATAAAAGCGGCGGCTGCCTGTCCTGCGGCAAAACCGAGGGATTGGGCCGACGAAAATATTGCTCTGTCACCTGCCGGCAGCAGCTGCGGTACCAATTGAACGTTAGAACCGGCCTTCTCAAGGCCCTCAACACAAGGTACGCGACCTTCTATTTTACCGACAGCTTGCTGGTGCTGGACATCCTGCCTTACAACGAATCCGGGATCTTCAGCTTTCTGTACCCGAGAGAAAGCGGGAAAAAGCCGTCCGAAGATTTCTCACAGATGTCCAATGTTCTCGGGAACCGGTGGTGGCAGGAAAAAAAGCGTACCCGGAGATCCTACTTGGCTTCCAGGCTTGTCCTGGAAAAAGCGGACAGGAAAAACGATGCCCCGGGAGCGCTGAAGCCGCAGGATATTCGCATACCGACGCTGAAGGGAAACGGGAGATCGCTGGTGCATTTGCAGCTGAGCAGAGCAGATCTTGACAGGCCTGAATTGAAAAAGGTTATCAAATCCGCATTCCGGCGACAGGCGCGCAAACACCACCCGGATTTCGGGGGGGGCGGGGGGGCATTCCGCAGGATCTATCAGGCGTACGAGGATCTGATGACCTGGGCCGAGGAACCGACCTTTACAAGGCGTTCCGGATTTCCCGACAAGTGGTTTTACGATGGGGAGAAAAACAGGTGGGTGCAGCCCGCACCGCGCCGGACTCCCTAACTCCCTTCATAAGCCACCGGGTCTGCCGGAGGTCGCCGATTTGCGGCTCACCCCAGCCCCACCTTCTCGAAAAGCGCCTTCAGCCCCGGTTTGTTGGCAAAAATTTCTTCCCTTGTCAGCCCGTCGAGTTCATGTGGAAAGACCAGCCAACGGTCGGTTTCATGGATGTAGTAGTCCGGGATGATGTCGGTTATGTTCTTGGCGGGTTTAAACCATGCGGTGGCGACCCGAATGTCTTCAGGGAGGTTGCGGCGCATTTTTTTCTTCAGGGTTTGGATGATGGTCCTGATACTGTTCCCGCTGTCAAACACATCGTCTACGATGAGGAGGCCGTCCTCCCGGTTTGTATGACGGACGACATACTCCAGCGCGTGCACCCGAACCCGTTTTTCTCTTGCATGGATGCCGTAGTAGGATGAGGTTCGAATGGCGATGTGGTCTGTCTCGACCCCCAGGTGGTCCAAAATTTCCTGAACGGCGATGCCGACAGGCGTGCCGCCCCGCCACACGCCGATGATGAAGCTGGGTCGAAAGCCGCTTTTGAAGATGCGCAGGCCGAGCTCGAAAGCGTCGTCGAGCAGTTCCTGGGCCGTCACGTATATTTTATCTTTCATGCGGGTTTACCTCCGGTTGCGTTTTCGAAAAAAAAACGGGCCGATAACCCAGAATAAGGCACAACGGTTGCCGAGGAATAATACCGCCCCGGCCGGCCGGCTTTTACCTTGTTATTGGTTATAGCTCCGAAAAAAATATACCGTTTAATTCCCATGGTTGTAAACCCATAACATGCAAACATGTTGAGTTCCATCCTTTAGCCGTGCTATAAATAGGTTTATGGTTACCATCAGAACCATTGACATGAGCCATCTTGTCGGTAAGGATGTCGGTTCATCCACGGTCCTGAGGGAGATCGGGCGGGGCAGCATGGCGTTGGTTTTCGAAGCTTACCAGCGCACGCTGAAGCGGAAAATCGCACTGAAGATCCTGCCGAAATCGCTGATGACCTCTGCTGCCGCGGAGAGGTTTCAAGCGGAGGCGGAGGCTGCGGCTATTCTGACCCACCCCAACATCATCCCCATTTATGAAGTCGGTGAAGCGGACGAATTCCTGTTCATGAGCATGCAGATGGTTCAGGGGAACGATCTGTCGGTATATCTTGAAAAGGCCGGGAAGCACGTGGTCCCCTCCAGGAGAATCCTGCCGCTGGCCGCAACGCTTAAAATCATCATCCAGGTATTGGACGCCCTGGGCTACGCCCATGAAAACGGCGTCATCCACCGCGATATCAAGCCGGCCAATATATTAATCGAAAAGCGCAGCAAACGACCGCTGATATCCGATTTCGGCACCGCCAAACTGGTGAGGGGGGATGACCCGGACCAGACGGTCATACTGGGAACACCGTTGTTCATGGCACCGGAACAGATATCGACATCGGAGATCGACGGGCGCGTGGACGTGTATGCCGCCGGCATTCTCCTCTTTCGCATGATGGTCCCCGATCTGCCCGTGATACGATATGACTCCCTTGTTTCCCTTTTGAAGCAGAAACAGAACAGCCCCCAGGGGATTTTTCTGAAAACGCCGTCCCAGCTCAATCCGTCCCTGAACCCGGCCATGGACCGCATTGTCGCCAAGGCGGTGGCGTACGACCGGAACGACCGTTTCGAAGACTGCGCCGCCTTTGTCAAGGCGTTGCAATGGTACCGTGGCCGGTATCTGAAACCGTGAAGGACGTTACCCCGGCTAGCGGTTGCAGCCGGGCGATCGTATGCGGATCCTGAAAGCCAGCGCCCTGTAAAGACGGGGGACGCATGGTGGGAGGAAACAAAACATCTATGCAGAAGGACACCCTGAAAAAAGCACTGTCTGAAAACATCGGCCGCAATTTCAACATGGTGTTCAACCAGGTCGCCATGTACAACGTCCACCATAAATCCGGGGCGGGGGCCATCGACCGCTTTTTAGCGTCCCTGCAAGAGGGGTGGCAACGGGTACCCTCCATCGCCATCTCCATGAGCAAGGAACGGTTCTTCGTTGAAGAGGAGCCCCTGAATCAGCGCGTCAACACCTTTCGCATGGCCGCCCATTTTAAGAAGGCCGGCATCGAGTCCATTTCCTTTGACAGGGACCTGAGCCGGGAAGACCTGACCTATTTTCTCGAAGTGATCACCGACCTGAACACATACAGCAACATCAATGCCATGAAACGGGCATTGAATTCCAGGGGGGTTGACGGCGTCAGGATCAATTACGTCATCTTCCGGAAAGTGTCCGAAGACGAGGAGGTGGTCAGACGCGACCAGTTGGATGGAAAGTTCGTTGATGTCGTGGGGGAAAATCGGGTTCAGGAATCGAGCATGGGCGGCATTCTTGACGTCATGGTGTCCAATATCATTTCCGACGAGTTTGGAAAAAACCTAACGGTTCCAAAATTGATGGAGGGACCGTCGGCGCTGTGTTCCCTGCTCATCGACTCAGACCTGGCGGCAGCGAATCGTCCCGAAAAACCGAACCTTTCGCCCGGGGAGTCTCTATTCCAGGGGCTGCAGCAGTTCCGCCATGAGGTGGACACGGCCATGAACACCCGATCGGATCTCAATATGGCCGACCTGGCCAGGAACGTGTTCGAGCTGAAAAAGAAGTTGATCGAGGGGGTCGACAAACAAAAGGCCAGGGGCGTTGTTTATTTGGATGAAGCCGGAATACGAAGGGAGGTCGACGAAATCACCGACAATGTGCTGGTCCGGTTGATCCAGGAAGAATACAATAAGGGTGCCGTGTCCGTCAAGCGATTGGCCGGCATCATCATCCGCCTCGTACCGTCGGTGGAGGATTTGCGCAGGATTCTTCCCAAGGTAAAAAAGACGCTTGTTTCGGCGGGGATGCCGCTGTCCGAATTCTTACAGCTGGTGCAGGAACTCAAGCAGGAGCTGCAGAGCGACGAACTCGCGCGCGCCCTGGAAAGAGGTGCTGGCGAGATCGGGCTGGACGGCGAGGAACTGGTGCAGGAAATCATGGCCCATCCGGACAGGGCGGCCGAACTGATCTGTTTGGCGGCTGAAATTCGCAGGACCGGCAACGATGAAAAGATCCTGTCTGAGCTGCTGGTCGAGTATGTCGAACGCATCGGTACAGGCCTTGCGGCCAGTGAACTGGAAAGCGAAGGCGGTTTGGGCGGCGAAGAGGCCCGGCGGGTGTTCCGCCGAATCCGTTCGGGGCTGGTGGATAATCTGAGAACACAGAAGCTCGACGCCAGCATGATGGCTGACGTCGAGAAACGCCTTGTGGAGCGCATGGAGACCAGTCTGCGACAGCTTAAATCCAGAATGCTGTTCAAGCGGGTGAGCAGCGGGGATGCCAAAAAGTTGACCAAAGATGCTGTCTTGAAAATGCTTCAGTCCTATTCCGATGATGAAAGAGAGTACAACGAGATTCTGGAGCAGGTCAAAAGTGCGCTGGTGGAAAAAGGAGGCGACAGCGGGCATTTCGATCGGATTTATGATGAAATGATGGCGGAAAGCGAGGCTCGGCAGAAGACCGATCCAGCGAAAAAGGCCCCACCCGGAACCCTCAACCGGCAAAGCATCCTCTTCGTAATAGAAAATGAAATCAAGCGTTCCGCCCGATATGAAACCCCCTTCTCCGTTTTGTCCTTCTCCATCATCAGGGCCAAGCCTCGAAAAGGGGAGGCACCCGCGGAGTCTACCCTGGACGACGTCATCCAGGCATTCATGAGCGAACTGGTAAAGATAGTCCGCGAGACGGACGTCGTCGGACGGTTGAGCATGAAAATGGTCGTTGTGATGCAGCCCATGACCAATGGGCCCAATTCGAAAATCGCCCTGGAAAGGGTATCAAAAGCCTTGAAAGCAAGCCAAATCAAGGTAAAGGGCGTTCCCTTCGACATTCAGTTCGCGGGGGTGTCCACCCCCTTTGACCCCGAAAGTATGGCAACCCTCAGGGCGCTGGTCAATACAGCACAAAGGAATTTGAAAACCATGGCGACCCGGCTGATCAACCTTCAGAGCCTCATGTGACATCGGTCGATCTGTCTTTCGCCACCCCATTCGGTCATGCCCTGTTCGATGCATTAGGAAAACCATGATTGTCCGTTTCGGTTTTTCTTGACATGACTAAAAAATACCAATAGTTACAAGTAAACAAACGAAAAACGTCCGCTTTCGAACAAACCCATGCAATGTCTGTCACAGGCGGCAAGAAATTACCCTTTACCAAAGGGAAAAGGAGGATCACGATGGATAAAATTCTACGCTTGAAAATGGGGGAAAAGGGAGGCCCGAAGGCGGTGGTCGAGTCCCTTGGCGACTATGCGGGACTCGGAGGACGTGCCATGACCTCAACGATTGTTTCCAAGGAGGTTCCGCCACTTTGCCACCCCTTGGGAGAGGACAACAAACTGGTCATCGCTCCGGGATTGTTGAGCGGCAGCCTGGCGGCCATGTCCGGCAGAATTTCCGTGGGCTGCAAAAGCCCCTTGACCGGTGGCATCAAAGAAGCCAATTCAGGGGGACAACCGTCGCAGGTGATGGCAAGGCTGGGGTATGCCGCCATCGTTATCGAAGGCAAACCGGCGGACGACAACCTGTACAAGGTGGTCATCAACAAGGACGGTGTAGAAATCTCGGCGGATAACAGCCTCAAGGGCCTGGGCAATTATGCGGTTATCGACAAGGTGAAGGGGGCGTATGGCGAGAAAGTCTGCGCCATCTCCATCGGCCAGGCGGGTGAAATGAAAATGTCCGCCGCTTCCATCGCCTTCACCGACATGGAGCAGAGACCCACCCGCCATGCGGGCCGCGGCGGCGTCGGGGCGGTCATGGGATCCAAGGGGGTCAAGCTGATCGTGCTGGATGACGAGGGGATGCCCAAGCGCGAACCCGCCGATCCGGATAAATTCCGCGAAGCCAACAAGGCGTTTGTGCAGGGGTTGAAAAAACATCCGGTCACCGGCGAGGGGTTGCCGGCTTACGGAACCAATGTACTGACCAACGTGGTCAACGAAGCCGGCGGATATCCCGCCAGAAACTTTTCCGCGGGCCAGTTCGAAGGGGCCTCCAAGATAAGCGGCGAAACCCAGGCGGAAACCGAAACCGCCCGGGGCGGTTTGGCGACCCACGGGTGTCATCGGGGCTGCGTTATTCAGTGCTCCGGCACTTTCAACGACAAGAACGGCAACTTTTTGACCAAGCAACCCGAGTATGAGACCGTGTGGGCCCACGGGGGGAACTGCGGCATCGACGATCTGGACGCCGTTGCCCAAATGGACCGCATGGATGACGACTTCGGTCTGGATACCATCGAGATGGGCGCCACCATCGGCGTGGCCATGGAAGCCGGTATCGCTGAATTCGGCGACGCGCAGGCGGCCATCAAGCTTCTCAAGGAGGTTGGCGAAGGGACGCCCCTGGGGCGTATTCTGGGCAACGGCGCCGCCGTCACCGGCCAGGTGTTCGGCGTCGAGCGGGTGCCGGTGGTAAAACGGCAGGCCATGCCGGCGTACGATCCGCGAGCCGTTCAGGGCATGGGCGTGACCTATGCCACCACCACCATGGGCGCCGACCACACGGCCGGCTATTCGGTTACGGCCAACATTCTGGGTGTGGGCGGCAACGTGGACGGCACCAAACCGGAAGGCCAGGTGGAACTGTCCAGAAACCTCCAGATAGCCACAGCCGCGATCGATTCGACGGGCATGTGCCTCTTCATCGCCTTTGCGATCCTGGATCAACCGGAAACGTTCCAGGCCCTGCTTGACGTTATCAGCGGTTTTACCGGACAGCCTTTGACGGCCGATGACGTGAGCAACCTGGGTATGTCGGTTTTGAGGGCAGAGAGGGATTTCAATGCCGCAGCCGGATTCACCGCCAAGGACGACCGCCTGCCGGAATACTTCAAGAAGGAGCCCATCGCTCCGCACAATGTGACCTTCCAGGTCAGCGATGAAGAGCTGGACACGGTGTTCAACTTCTAGGCAACAGGAATCTGCCCGATCCACTGGATCGGGCAGATTTTTGTTGAGCATGCGGCTGCGCCGCATGCATGGATACGATCAATAGTGCAGGGGAAACCTATCGGGTTTCCCCTGTTTAAATCGGGTCTACGACCCAAAATAAGGCGCAACGATTGGCGAGGAATAATACCGCCCCGGCCGTGAAAAAACTCGGTTCAAAGCGTCTGTTATGCCGAACAGGGCTATACGTTCGAAATAATATCGGTCGATTAAAATCCTTTTTTATTGGGAATGAATTATGGACTTGACCATCGCCATCGGCGAAGATCGTGTGTCGGATCTTTTGGGACTGCTGTCCCCTTCCTTCAAGGTAAAGGTGCGTGCAGGCGTTGACCTGAAAAGTTTTGTGTGCGACCAGCTCGGCGTGCAAACCGCCTATTTTGAAAACAGGATCCAGACGCTGTTCCTCGACAGCAAACCGGTGGACGATGTAGAGACGGCCACCCTCAATGACGGGAGCGTTTTGGCGCTCTCCGCGGCCATGCCGGGGCTGGTGGGGGCGACCTTCCGCAAGGGGGGGCGCTACAGTCAGCTGCGCAAGAGCATTTCATACCAAGCGGAGGCAGGCGGCACGGAAAAAAAGCAGGGATGGGTGACGCTCAAGCTGTTCAACCTGGTGCTCAAGGAGCTGGGCCCCGGTTTCCTCGAAAGGGGCGTCTGGGTTCCGGGGAAGCAGGTAAAGGACTTTTTCGAAAAAATGCCCCCAGAAATCCGACGGCATATCCGGTCGTTGACGTTGGAGGGGGAAACCATATCGCCAGAAGCATTAACGGAAGCGGTACCGGGCGGCGCAGAGGTATTCATCAGGGTTGGCGTCCACCACTAACCGACGCTTTAATCGCTTTCAGAGGCCAATTCCAGTTAAGCTTCATGCGCATCGAAATAGTAGTCGCGATCGGAATTGGGTCGTCTCGATTTCGATAGCGATTTCGAGTAGGATGGCACTATCCGGTCAGGACGCATTTCTGAGAGCAGGCATAATTCCAGCTTTGCAGGGTAGGGGAAAACGAAAACCGCCCGGCCATCCGGCCGGGCGGTTTTATAATATTTGACAGCGGCGAGGCCGCGTTCCATAAAATGTGGGTACCACCTTTTATCAGCAGCGCTCGAACAGGGCCGCGGCCCCCATCCCACCGCCGATGCACATGGACTCGACGCCGTAGCGGGCCCCTGTCGCCTGCATATTGGTCATCAGGGTTGCACACAATTTCGCTCCGGTGCACCCCAGGGGGTGTCCCAGGGCAATGGCCCCGCCGTTTAGGTTCACTTTAGCGAGGTCGATGCCCAGTTCCCGCGTGCAGTACAACGCCTGGGAGGCGAAGGCTTCGTTGATTTCGAAGAGATCGATATCCTCGAGACTGACGCCGGCCAGCTTGAGCAGTTTGGGAATAGCGTAGAGCGGCCCGACTCCCATCTCATCCGGCCGGCACCCCGCGGTGGTGTAGCATTTCAACTTGGCCAGGGGCTTGAGTCCCAATTCCTTCACTTTCCCCTCGCTGGCGATGATGGTGACGGCGGCCCCGTCCGTCATCTGCGAAGAGTTCCCGGCCGTGACCGAGCCTGTTGCGGAAAATGCCGGCCGCAGCTTGGCCAGGCCTTCCACGGTGGTCGATTCGCGAATGCCGTCGTCGAAATCCTGAAGGAAGGTTTCTTTTTCAAAAGTGCCGTCCTCCTTTTCTTGGAAGCGCGTTGCCGGTGTGGGAACGATTTCGGTATATTTCTTCCCGGCCTTGGCGGCCGCGGCCTTCATCTGAGAGTTGTAGGCGAATTCGTCCTGCTGCTCCCGCGTGATTCCGTAGCGCTTGGCCACGTTTTCCGCGGTGAGGCCCATTGAAATGTACATGCTGTCTTGGGATTTTGAATACGCCGGGTGGGGGCGGGGAATGGATCCGCCCATGGGAACGTAAGTCATGGATTCCACACCGCCTCCGATGGTGACTTCCGACCATCCGGCCATGACGCGCAGGGAGGCCTGCGCGATGGCTTCGAGGCCCGACGAGCAGAAGCGGTTGACGGTGGCGCCGGTGACGTCCACGGGGAATCCCGCCATCTGGCTGGCGATCCGGCCGATATTCAGGCCCTGCTCCGCTTCCGGAAAGGAGCAGCCGATCATGACATCATCCACATCCTTTTTTTCCAGGTTCTCGGTTTGATCCACGGCGGATCCCAGGATAAAGGACAGGAGGTCTTCGGGGCGCGTGTCTTTGAAGGCGCCCTTGTTTCTCCGGCATCCCGGTGTCCTTACGGAAGTTACGATATAGGCATCTCTCATGGTTTAATCCTCCTCGAACGGGTTCGCCGGGCGAATCCGTTAAACGCGGCGCTGCCGCTTTTTTTTACAATCATGGCTCCTAAGGAGATAGGAGGGGGCCGGCGTTTGGCCGGCCGCAGGCCTCAATTCCTCAGAGGTTTTCCTGTCTTGAGCATGTGATCGATTCTGGCAATGGTTTTCTCCTCTTTGAGAAGGTCGAGAAAAGCCTTTCTTTCCAGGGTCAAAATCACATCCTCCTCGATGGCGCTGTTGCTGCGGACCGCACCGCCGCTCATGACATAGGCGATTTTCTTGAGAACGAACACGTCGTATTCGCTGATGTAGCCCGCTTTCTGCATGTCGAGAATCTGGGCATTGACCATACCCTGGGCGGCTTCGCCGAGGACCTTGATTTTTCTTTTTACCGGCGGCGCGTAGCCCTCGTCCACCATTTTGAGAACATCTTTCTTGGCTTCGCCGAGAAGGTAGTCCCGGTTGAAAACGATGCGGTCGAAGGGACGCAGGAAGCCGTTGGCTCTGGCCTCTGCGGCGGACATGGACACTTTGGCCATACCGATGGACATGAATGCCGGAATGAAGAAGCGGGTCAGGTCGGCATCGGCGGCGGCTTCGGGAATGGCTTCCACGAAATTACGCCAGAGCCCGAGGCATCCACCGCCCGCCGGCAGCAGGCCGACACCGAATTCAACCAGGCCCATGAACAGTTCGGAGTGGGCAACGATTTTATCCGATGCCAGGCAGATCTCACAACCGCCGGCCAGTGTCATGCCGAAAGGGGCGGCCACCACGGGAAAGGGCGCATAGCGGGCTTTCACCAAACCGTACTGGAGGCCTTTGATCATCGCTTCGATTTCCGCGAGCCGGCCTTCCCGAACCGCCGCCCTCACCGCCGTGAGATCCGCGCCGGCCGAAAATGCGCCGGGCATGCCGCCGGCCTGGTTGCCGAACACCAGACCCTTGCCATGGGCATCCACATAATCGACGGCCTCGTGGATGGCCTCGATGATTTCCTGATTCAAGGCGTTCATTTTGGTGTGGAACTCCAGACAGGCCACACCGTCTCCCAGATCCACCAGCGTGGCGGAGGCGTTGCCTTGAATCACCTTGCCGTCGGCCTTGAGGCCGGAGAGGGAGATGACGTTGGCACTCACCCTGACCGGCTTGTGGGTCTTTTCCTTAAAATCGTAGTAATAGCGTTGGCCGTTTTCTGTTTTATAGAAGGCGCTGATGCCGGCATCAAGCATGGTTTTTACATGTTCTGGAACGGCAAGACCGTCTTTTTCCATTTTTTCCACAGATGCGGCCACGCCGATTGCGTCCCAGGTTTCAAAAGGGCCCATTTCGAAGTTAAAGCCCCATCGCATGGCATTGTCGATTTCAACAATAGTGTCCGATATTTCGGGAATCCGATTGGCCGAGTATATCAGATTGGCCGCCGTGGCTTTCCAGGCGAACCGGGACCCCTTGTCGTCGCCGTAAAGAACGGCTTGCATCTTTTCGGGCAGGGTCTTGTGTTTCTTGGCCGCTTCCAGGCAGGGGAATTGCGGCTTTCCATATTCTTCATAATCCAGCGTGGCGGGATTGATCACCTTGCGGATCTTTTTCCAGTCTGGCGTCAGATCGGTTTTGTAGAAACCGGCCTTTGTTTTTTTGCCGAGCAGATTGTCGGCGATCATCTGCGACACGTATTCGGGAACGACGAAGCTGTCTCTTGCCTCGTCGTCGGTGACCAGATCATAGGTGTTCCCGGCAACGTGGCCGAGGACATCTATCCCTACCAGGTCGGCGGTTTTGAACATCGCTGTTTTGGGGCGCCCCATGACAGGTCCGAAAAGGGCGTCGACTTCCGGAATGGTGAGACCGTCTTCGAGCATGATCTGCATGGCTTTGACCATGCCGTGAATCCCGATGCGGTTGCCGACAAAGTTCGGTGTGTCTTTGGCCCACACAATCCCTTTTCCGAGGATGCGTTCGCCGAAGTCGGCCATGAAATCGAGTATCTCCGGAAGGGTTTCCTCTCCGGGAATGATTTCAAGCAATTTCATGTAGCGCACCGGGTTGAAAAAGTGCGTTCCCAAAAAGTATTGCCTGAATTCAGAACTCAGGCCTTTCGACATGGCGGAAAGGGGGATGCCGGACGTGTTGGAAGAAACGACGGTGCCCGGCGATCTGACTTTTTCGATGCGTTGAAACAGATCATGTTTGATCTTCAGATTCTCTACGACCACTTCCACGATCCAGTCGCAGTCCGCCAATTTTTCGAAATCATCTTCCAGGTTGCCGATGGTGATCCGGTCGGCGTCCTTTGGCTGCATAAGCAAAGACGGTTTTGACAACATGACCGCATCCAGACCGGCTTTGGCTATTCTGCTTCTGGCCTGCCGGTCATCCTTCTCTTCCGCCTTCAGGTCGAAGGGAACGATATCCAACAACAGGGTTTTTACACCGGCGCTGGCCAGTAAAGCAGCGATACCGCCGCCCATGACGCCCGATCCGATGACGGCCGCCTTTCTAATTTTTCTATCCATGCGTTCCTCCTGTTTGGTAAAATAGCACATAAATGAATGAGCATTCATTCATCTTTTAGCGGTTAATGCGCCGGTTGTCAAGGGAAATAGAGGGGCTGGAAAAATTATTTCTACGCATAAAAAATCAATTAATACAGTATGTAAAGATTTATTTGATAGATTGAATGAAAATCGCAGCAGATAAATACGGGGGTTCTCTTCTACCGATAATAAATGAATCTAAATTCACTATATCAGGAACGGCCATTGAAGCTATTCGGAACCTTTTTCTGGCAAACCACGCTACTCTACAAGCGAAGGCATTGGGATGGGGGTTGGAACGGGAATGTCGCGGGGGTCGGGATAGGTATCGCGCAGTTCGAACCAGTTGTCCACCTGATAGGTCAGGTACAGCATGCGCGCATCGAGCTTTTTCCTGTGCAGTTCTATCGATTCGGGGGTGGTGTCCGGCGGCACGCGCATCGGTTGATTGTCGATGATCATGACGATCTCGGAAAAGGGCTTGGGGACGATGGTGCCGTCCCAACTCTTGAAACGAAAGTTTGGGCGGGCATACCACACCTGGGGCAAAAGCGGCGCCCCTGTTTTGGCGGCGGCCAGGACGATGCCGCGTTTGGAGACGTGCGGAGGGCCTTTGGGGGCATCCACGGCTATGCCGCCGGGATTGCCCCGATTGACATGGTCGACGAGGGCTTTCAAACCGAGATGGCCGCCCTTTTTTCTGCCGCTGCTTCCCCGTGGGGTATAATATCCGAAGCGCCTGAGGAGCGCGGTGATCATTTCCCCGTCGCGGCTGCGGCTGGACATGATGGCGCCCCCGCGATTGCGATGAAAGTAGACGCTGAAAAAAATGCAGCGATGCCAATTGGGGCCCAGAACCCTGTTGCCATTTTCCTCGAGAATGGCATCCAGCGATTCGAGCCCGAAGATGCGTTTACGGCAGGTGCAGAACAGCAGATGCATTAAAAGCCAGGCAAGCAGGCTGCCCAGGGATGCGAGCACCCTGATACTCAGGGGGTGCCTGAGGATTTTCTGCATGAGGGAATGTTTGGCCATAAAGCCGTTTATAGCGACTGCGAACGTGAAAAACAACCGCTATTATACCCCAAAGTTGAGGTATATAGAGATAGAGCAATTGCCATATATAGGTTCCGTTTCAACATTGGATTGGCAGGTGGCGGGCTTATTTTTCAAAGCACCACATCATCAATATTCTGCACGGTTGTCGTCGTGCCCTGCCGGATTGATGATGGTTCCACTATCTGATTTTATTAAAAATCTGCATTTTTTCATCAACAATCCGGCGGGCACAGGGTATGCCTTGGTTTGATATGGCGATTTGAAAAATAAACCCGCCACCCGCTCAGGGCATACGGAACGTTATTCTGACAAACGCGCTAAAGAAACAGCCCGGTCGATGGTTGCATCGACCGGGCTGCATCGAAGTGATTGAAGATCCTTGTGGTACTACCCCCAGGTGATTTCCGCTGTTGCCTGTCTGTCCGTTTTATCCTGTGCGGAAAGGGCCTTTGGGATGATTGAGCAAACTGATAAAGACTAAATGGCGTCCTGCAACTTTTTGCCGGCGGAGAATTTAACCACGTTTTTGCCTTTGATCTTGATGACTTCACCAGTCTGAGGATTTCTACCCTTGCGGGTTTTGCGGTAGACCTTCTTGAAGGTGCCGAAACCGACGAGGGTGACTTTGCCGTTGCGTTTCTTCAAGGCTTTGGTAATGCTTGCGGAGAATGAATTCAGCGCGGCCCCGGCAGCGGCCTTTGAAATGTTTGCATCCTTTGCCATTTGTTCAATCAATTCTGCCTTTGTCATCTTCTCCCCCCCTTGTTTGGTGTTGATTGGTGAACGAACGGGCATCAGTTTATCGCGGTGTATAGCAATAAAAAGTGAAAGTCAATAGGAAAATGTGCATATATAGGGGGTTTGTGGAAAAACCGCCCGCAAAATGAATACCAGCAAGACTTTGCGGCCTCCTGCAGCTTGCCGATTTGCAAATGCTTCAAGGTTGCAACATTGCGGCACCTCAATTTAGTGAGGTATACAGTTTTGGGACGACCTTTCCGGCCCGCGTTTCAGGCCGCAACCTTCTGGACGATTCGCTCGCCGATTTTTTCGGCCGATATGCCGAACAGATCGTCGATGGCAATGAGGTCGAGAAAGCCGTCCTGCCACTCCACGCTGTTTTCCTGAACGATGTTTTTTATGCGTTCATACTTGCCGCCCAGCGCCTTGACTTTGCTGCCCAGAGAGACATCTTCTTTGAAAACGATATTGAGCAGCAGCAGGTTTTCGATAATGCTTCCCCCAAAGGCCATAACGGGGATCACGACGATGCTGCGGCCGTCTTTTCTGCCCTTGCCGATGTAGACGTTGCCCTCCCTGACAATAATCCGTTTGGTTCCCTTCAGGGCCGTGTCCGTTTCCACCCGGGAAGGAATCGGTTTGAGCACGCCTTTTTTCTCCACGATTTCTATGGTCGTTTCCTGAGTGGGTTCCCCCAGCAGGTTCAATTTGTCGATGCGGTAAAGGATGGCGCCCTGGATGTGGGAAATAATGCGCTGCACGTTTTTCATGACGAGCACGTTTTTGTTTGTCAGTTGGGAGGCTTTCAAGCCGTTTTCCACCAGCGTATCGAAGAGAAGCCCCTTGATTTTTTCACTGATGCGGCTGGTTCCCACCGTCACCGTTTTCGCCTGGTGCTTGATGGCATCGATGGGCCGGGACATACTGTTGATGGATTCGCCCAGACAGGCGAACAGGGTGTTCAGCATGTTTAAAGCGGTTCCCTTGACACCGAAATCGATTTCGAAGTCGGAAACGGGCAGTCGACCGGAAAGGTACTTCAGCAGAAGGGTCAGATCGGAGGCCCGGGCGATGGAAAGCGGGTGCTGCTTCTGCTGCCTTCGCTCCCTGAAGGTTTTGTAAAAAACGGCGACCCGTTCCTGGAATGATCTTTCCAGAATGACTTCATACACGTCCAATCCCTTTTGAGACTGCTCTTCGATGCTTGCCTGGGTTGCCGCCCGGAATTGGTCGAGGAATTTAGAGCCTTCGTTAATGGCCAGGGCCGCGTAGTATCCCCAGATATGGCCTACCAGCGTGTTGACGATCGGCGCCAGGTGCTCGCTGACTGCCGGCACATGAAAAACGTCTTCAGCATACGGATCGAAGCGTTGCTCGCCCTCGTCAGCAATGACAACCGGTGTGGCTTTGTGGGCCTTGAAAATGGCCGTGTCCTTGATGATATCGCCGATGACAGTGCCTTTCGAGCCCGCAGCGCAGACGATGATGAGGGGTTCTGAGGAAAGGTCGATGTGCTTTTTGTCCTCGACGAAATCCGAAGAGATGGTCTTGTAGCACAGTTCGCTCAGTTTGATGCGGATTTCGTCGGCCGAAGCCTTGTTCGGGCCGCTGCCCACAGCCGCCCAGTAGGTTTTGGTGCCGGCCAGCTTGCGGGCGGATGCCGCGATGGCTTCCTGCATTCCCAGAATGGTGTTCATCCGGGATGGAAGGCCGCGCAGTTCCTCTAGTTCCCGGGATACGAACTCCCCGCTTCTTTTGCCGGATAGATAGGCGATGTGAAGCCCCAAAAGGGCCCCGGCGACGATCTGTGAATAAAAGGCCTTGGTTGAAGCCACCGACATCTCGAGGTCGCGGCCGGTGCTGGTGTACATGACCCCGTCGACCTTGAAAGTGAGGTCGGAATCCCTGCGGTTGACGATGGCGAGCGTCGCGGCGCCGCGCTCCTTCACCATGTCGACAGTGCGATTGGTGTCCGTGGTGGTTCCCGACTGGCTGATGGCGACGACGAGTGCATCGGCCATGCTGTCCGGGGCGTCTGTCTCGCTGAGTTTGGAGCCGCTCAACTCGGAGGCCTTCAGGGCGTTGATATACAGCAGGGGGTCGTTCAGGTAGTAGTCCAGGATGTCTGCGCAGGCCTTGGCCGCAACGCCGGCGGTCCCCTGTCCGACGAAGAAAATGCGCCGGATGGTCTTGTCGGCGATGGCTTGTGCCAGCGATGCGGGCAGTGTTTTTTCGTCGAGGGTGGTTGTCAGGCGTTCCGGAGGGCCGTCAACCAGCTTCCAGCGGTTGTAAAGCGTTTTTTCGACTGACAGGGGCGATTCGGAAATTTCCTTCAGAAAATAGTGGGGGAAGTGCTGGCGGTCGATGTCGCGTGAGGTGATGTCGGTGTGCTTGATGTCACTCTCCGTCAGATGCAAAGGCGTGCCGTCGTAATACATGGCGGTGATGCCGTCGAGTCCTCCTGCGGAGGACTGGTCCAGGATGAATATCTGACCCTGGGTCTCCCCCTGGTCGCCCTGCACGATTTTTTCGCCGTCCAGTTTCAGGTAGGCGGATGTTTCTTCCACGAACCCGTAAACCTCGGACGCCGGCATGTACATGTCTTCTGAAAGTCCCACGAAAATGGCCTGGCCGCTGCCTTTCTGGGCCAGGAAAAATTTACCTGGTGCAAGGTCGCAGTGCATGCTGATAGCGTGGGAACCCTGAAAACTGTTTACCGCGCGGCGAAAAGCCTCCGGCAGGTCGCAGCCTTCACGTACATACTGTTCTATCACGGGGGGGATCACCTTGGTGTCCGTGGAAATTTCCGGAGGAAGTTGCAGACCTCGATCTTCCAACCCCGCCCTCAGGTCGAGGTAGTTGTCGATGTCCCCGTTGAGGCAGGCATGGATGGTATCGGTCACTGAAACGTTTTCACCATCCAGCATATTGTCCACCGGGTGGCAGTTCGCTTCGCTGATTTCACCCACGGAAGCCCAACGGGTGTGGGATGAGATGGTGTAGTGGATCACGTCCCGGGTGACCAGGCGCTGGAAGAGCAGGTCATTCCTGATCTGATCGCGAATAAAGGCGATGTTGTCGCCCAGGCTGCCGATTTCGGCCGCTATTTTATAGGTAAAAGCGATCGAGACGGGCCCTGACTGTTCTGCAGGTGATGGCGGAATCAGGCGAATGCCGTTGTTGAGCAGGACCTTTCCCGATGTCCTTTTCTCGAAAACGGGCAGGAGGTCGTTTTCCTCAAGGTCATGGCGGTAGGCCTGGAAAACATTATTCTCCAAAATGAACAACAGCGATATTCCGGCCGAATCACGGCCCCTCACTTCCAGGCGGTCGAGGCTGTTGAGCACCGTGTTCACTTCCTTGAAGATTTTAACGGTTTCCCGGTTGGCCGCCGCTGGAGGATGGGAGACTAGCGCCTCTGTCCTGTCGAGATTGGCCAGAATCTCCTGGGTCAGGCACCAGAGGGCATCCTTCATCTTTTCAATCGCCGAAGAGACGATCTCTACCGGCCCGCTCTCGAGATGGCCGATGCGCTCGGAAAGCACACGCTCTTCTTTTTCGACCAGCGCTGCAACACGCTCGGAGAGGCCGGTGACCCGCCCGCGTTGAGACACGTCCATGAAGAGGTCTACAAAGGCCTGCGAGCGCTTCAGCGCCCTGATGCCCTGAAGAAACCGGTCCAGGTTCTGTACGCCGTTCAGGTAATTGTCAGCAAGGTTCAGGTCCTGCCTGTCACAGCGTTCAAAGCTGCCTTCCACCAGTTGATCGAATTGTTTTTCCAGGTGGTCGAGAGTGGTTCCAGCCGCACAGACGGTGGTCGATTTAAAGGCCACGATGCCTGCCAGTCCGCAATAGAACGTCGCCCGCCGGCAGGGGAAAAAGACGATCGAATTTTCGGGTACGGTATGCATGCTGCGGCCTATAAAGACCGGCATTCCAAGTGCGCGTACTATTTTTTCCCACAACTTGCTGACACGCTTCATAGGATGTACTCCTTTTAGGTCTCGTTTGTTTTTTCCCCTTCCAGGATCTGAGTCACTTTTTTCAGATCGTCGGGACTGTCTACCCCGATGCTGCCGTGATCCGTGATCACCACGTGGATGGCCATGCCGTTTTCCAGAAGCCTCAGCTGTTCCAGTGATTCAGCCACTTCCAGCCGTCCCGGCTTGAGCTTATGGAAGGTGCGCAATGCACGCATCCTGAAGGCATAGAGGCCGATGTGCCCGAGATATCCGGCCGACGCCTTATGCCTGGGAAAAGGGATTTTGGCACGTGAGAAGTATAGCGCACGGCCATCTTTTGCGATGACGACCTTGACACGGTTCGGGTTGTCGGCCTCCCCCGTGTCTATTGGATAGGCAAGGGTCGTAATCTCGGTATCCGCGGAGGCAAAGGGAGCGATGAGGCGGTTGAGCATGTCGGGAGAGAGCAAGGGTTCGTCCCCTTGAATGTTGGCGACGACGGCGTCGTCGGGAACCCCCAGGCACAGAGCCGCTTCCAGGACGCGATCGGTGCCGCTCGGATGGTTTTCATCAGTCATCAGGACCGGTATCTGCAGTGCTTCCGCTTTGGAAAAAATGCGTTCGTCGTCAGTGGCCAGCACGATGTGGAAAAAATGGGGGCATTTTTCGGCCTGCTTGTAGACATGCCAGAACATGGGTTTGCCCTGGATTTCCGCCAGAGGTTTTCCGGGAAACCGCTCCGATCGATAGCGGGCGGGGATGATGCCGTAGCATTTGGGCAGTGTATTCATAAATCACTCAAGTTACCTCAGCGTTTAGGTTTTCACAAGTACTCGAGGATCAGCTCGCATGCCGCCCTGGTGCCTCCCTGCCGTTTGCCGATGTAGTCGGCGGCCTGTTTTTTTACGACCCGTTTTTCCGGTGGATGGTCCAGGCAGGCGGCCAGAAATGTCGATACATCCTGCCATGATTCTGCCTGATGCACAAGGCCCAGTTCGACAATTTGCGACCCGACCCAGGCAAAGTTTTTCCAGTGGGGCCCGATGACCGGGGTCAATCCGGTAACCAGCGGTTCGAGGAAGTTCTGTCCGCCAAGGGGGGCGAGGCTGCCGCCCACGAAGGCCGCGGAGGCCCTCCGGTAGGCACTGCCCAATTCACCGAAGACATCCCACAAAACAACCCTTCCCGGTTGAACAGGCCCGGTGACGGCGGAGCGCAGTTCCCAGGGGAGCCGGAGCCGGTCGAGGGTTTTGCGCCAATGATCGACCCGGTGCAGATGCCGTGGGAAAAGGCCGACAACCGCCCGAGGTCTGCGCGTATGCAAATCGCGCATTAAATGGCCGACCTCATTCTCTTCTTCTCTGCGCACCGATCCGAGGACGGCGAACGCCGCTTCGGGAGCGATGACGGCGTTGATGTTTTCCACGGGATCGTCGTCGGTCCGCACCTCCTGGAGGCGGTCGAACTTTATATTGGGCATGGTGGCCACACCCTTTTTGCCGAACAGCGCGCCAAAGCGGTCTGCGTCCGGTCTCGATATGGCTAAAATTCTTTCCGGCCGTAGGGTGCGCCAGAGAGAGGGCCAGATCATGTAACGCGTCAGGCTTTTTTCCGTCAGCCTGCCGTTGACGATGACCGCCGGGCACCCCTGCTGTTTGAGAGCCAACAGAAGCCCGGGCCAGATTTCCGTCTCCAGGAGCACCATGAGGCGCGGGTTTACTCTGCCAACCGTTCGGGTCATTATGGACGGCATGTCAAAGGGGCAATAGGCGACCTGGACGTCGACACGGTCAAAGCGATTTTTAAGGTCGGTGACGGCTCGATCCAGGATCTCTTTCCCTTGACGTGTGTTGGTGGTCAGAACAGCATCGAGACGGCGGTGATGCGGGAGGGTATTAATAATCTCCCCGGCAAGATAGGCTTCGCCCGCCGATGCCGCCTGTATCCAGAGATCGGCATTGCCTTTCAAGGGTTTTTCGAGAACGCGGCTCTCGAAGCCTTCGGCGAGACGCCGGTTTTTGCGAAGGAAGGGT
This sequence comes from Deltaproteobacteria bacterium, assembly GCA_022340465.1. Classification (NCBI taxonomy): domain Bacteria; kingdom Pseudomonadati; phylum Myxococcota; class Myxococcia; species Deltaproteobacteria bacterium. Next base: position 53,141 of record JAJDNW010000130.1, read on the forward strand.
AGCACCGCGCGCCAGAGAACATCGTAAAACGAAAAGGTCGCTTTTTCAACCGGGCTGATGGCGGGATGATTTTTCATCGTTTTGACTGAAGTAGTTCTGGAAATATTTTTTGATGGCCATACGCGCATACTGACCGGCTCTGATTCCGATATACTCTTCATGCGCCACAACCACGGCTACGGCCATCTTTTTCCCACTGTCGGGTTCTTCCGCAAAGCCCACGAACCAGTCGAACCTGAGGTCGTGCTTACGATTGAATATGGAGCCTGTTTTTCCGCCGATGGTGAGCTTTGACAGCACCCGGTCCCGTTTATATCCCCTGAATGTTTTTCTGGCTGTGCCGGAACGGACAGTGGCTTTCATCAGATCATAAAGCACCTGTGATGTGTCAGGTAAAATCGCCTTCTTCATGGTTCGGGGCGCACACCTGTATACGTTTTTGCCGGTAGCGTCCTGGATGCTTTCGATAACAGTGGGTTCGACCATTTCGCCCTTGTTTACGACGGCTGAAGCCATGAGTACGCCGTGCAGCGGTGAAAGCGTCGTGCTGCGATTGAAGCCGCTGGCGATTTCCGCCCAGTTGTAGGTCGTATCAGCAATGCTCAAATGGCTGGGCGGCAGTTCGAGCTCAAAGTCGATCTCCTGGTTGAAGCCGAAGCTCTCGGCGTATTGCTCCAGCAGCGATTTGTTGAGATACAGGGAGCCGATTTTTCCGAATACCGGATTGACCGACCGGGCGAATGAATCTTTCAGGGAAATGTGATTGGTGTACTTGTTGTCGGTATCCTTGAGCTGCCGTTTGTAGAGGGTGTGGGCATTGCCGTTGAAGCGCATTTTTGAACCGGGTGTCAGGCCGCATTGTTCAATGGCGGCCGCCGCGGTGACGATCTTGAAAATACTCGCCGCCGGATACTGATTGTCCAGGCAGGGGTCATGGCCGGGGTCTTGTTTGTTGAACCCGCTCAGCAGTATGATTTTTCCGGTGGCGGGATCGGCGGCGACGATACCGATGAACCGCGAGTTGACGCGATCCATTTTTTTCAGCATGTAGCGCTGCAGGCCGGCGTCCAAGGTGGTTTGCACCCACAGGTGCTTTCCGTCGGCATCGATGGCAAACCCCTCTTCCCGGAGATTGACAAGCAGCCGCGGGTCTATCATGCTGCGGGCCCTTTCCTTGTCCTTCAACGGGTCTAATTGGGTCGCTTCCCTTTTCTCCTTGCCTCCCGCCAGCGTGGTGTACGGAGCCGAATCAGAATCATAGAGGGCAAAGACGTTGATGGCCAGGAACAGGCCACCGGCAGTCAGGCCGGCGGCAGCCAGGAGCATCATCAGCCTGGCGACGGCCCTGGCTCTCTTCCGGCGCCTTTTCTCGGCTTGTATCCTTGCCTGATACTCTCTCCAACAGCTAGTGGTTGCGTCGCCGTTCCGGTTGGTGAATGGATAAGACATGCAAGACTTCCTGCCTAAACTGATCGTTTCAACTCTTTACAGGTTATAAGATCCCAACCCGGGTAAACGGGAAATTCCAATATCGAAAACCAAAATCTTTCGCAAACATGATGGGCTTATAGTAAACAGGACCTAAGCCTCAGCTGACCTTTGTTCCCGGAGCGACCGTTCTGCCCGGCGCTGCGAGGCTCGCCCCCTGTTCGTCCACAGCCGCCAGCACCATTCCGTTTGATTCGATCCCCATCAATTTGGCCGGCTGGAGATTGGCCACGACGATCACCTGTCGGCCCACGATGTCTTGGGGGGCGTAATTCTGGGAAATTCCCGCAACGATGGTGCGCAGCTCGCCGAGATCGACTTCGAGCTCGAGTAATTTTTTTGACTTCGGGATGGGTTTCGCCTTCAGGACGGTACCCACCCTCAGATCGAGTTTTCCAAACGCTTCAAAGGGAATGCGTGGTTTGAGGTCGCCGATTCCGGCGGTTCCTTTTTCCGGTTTTGCAGCCGGCGCCATTTCAACCCTTGGAAACAGGGGGGGGCTTTTCTTGACTTGATTTCCCGCAGTCGTTTTACCCCAGGACCCGAGATGCGTCAAACGGAAAAAAGGACCGTCATTCGGATCCAGGCCGAGCTGGGTTTGAATGGCTTTCGCGGTTTGGGGCATAATCGGGTAGATCAGTCCGGAGACGATTCTGATCCCTTCCAGGAGGTTGTAGATTACCGTCTCCAGTGCGGCTGTTTTTTGGGCGTCCTTGGCAAGTACCCAGGGCGCTTTCAGGTCGATATATTTGTTCAAGCAGCCGACAAAAACCCACACGGCCATGATGGCCTTGTGAAAGGCGAAGTCGTACATATGGGTTTCGAAGGCTTCCACCGCCTTTTCCGCCTGCCGCCTGACATCGGCATCATCATTATCCTCTGTTTCCGGGTGAGAGCCCGGAACAGCACCTTTGAAATAGCGCAGGGTCATGGAGGTCACACGGCTGACCAGGTTTCCCAGATCGTTGGCCAGGTCTGCGTTGATACGTTGGACCAGGGCTTCTTCGTTGAAGTTCGAATCCAGTCCGAATGCCATTTCGCGCATGAGGAAATAGCGGAAGGCATCCAGGCCGTATACATTCTTCAACTGCAGGGGTTCCACCACATTGCCGATGGATTTGGACATCTTGCTCTGATCCACATTCCAATACCCGTGAACGTTCAAGTGCCGGTAGATGGGAATCCCTGCGGCTTTGAGCATAATTGGCCAGTAGATGCCGTGGGGTTTGAGAATGTCTTTGGCGACAATGTGCTGGGCCACGGGCCAGAATTTTTCGAACCGCTCCCCCTCCGGATATCCCAGAGCCGAGATGTAGTTCAGCAAAGCGTCGAACCACACGTACGTGACGTACTGTTCGTCGAAGGGCAGGGTAATGCCCCAGGTGATGCGGGATTTCGGCCGTGAAATACACAAATCTTCGAGGGGTTCACTGAGAAACGCCAGCACTTCGTTCCGGTAACGTTCCGGGCGGATGAACCCGGGGTTGTTTTTAATGTGATCTATCAACCAATCCTGGTAACGGCTCATCTTGAAAAAATAATTGGATTCCTTGATCACTTCCGGTTCGGTTTCGTGATCCGGGCATTTGCCATCGACCAGTTCCCTTTCGGTGTAGAAACGTTCACAGCCGAAACAGTACAGGCCTTCGTATTCGCTGAAATATATATCGCCGGCATCATAAATTTGCTGGAGAATGCGTTTGACGACAGCTATGTGACCGCTGTCCGTGGTGCGGATAAAATCGCTGTTTTCGATGTCGAGCTCCGGCCAGAGCGCCCTGAACAAATTGCTGATTTTGTCGACATACTCCCTTGGCTTCAGGCCCTCCTTTTCCGCTGCCTGTACGATTTTGTCGCCGTGTTCGTCGGTGCCCGTTAAAAAAAAGGTTTCGCTCCCCAGCATGTCATGGAACCGGGTGGCGACGTCGGCAACAAGGGTGGTGTACGCATGCCCGAGATGGGGTTTGGCGTTAACATAATAGATGGGGGTGGTAATGTAAAATGGCGTAGACATCTGTTCTCCTATTTATCCGGTGCGTTAATATCATTTACGTCCAGTTCGACCTCGGAACCGTTTTCCAGTCGCACCGAAACACGGCGTCCGAGAATGTTGTGGCGGATTACCTTGCCGTTTCCGTCTCGAACGCGAATATTTTTACCAATTTTAGGAAAGCCTTCCTTTAATTTGGCATAGGTTTTGTTTTCATAGGTCAGGCAGCACATCAGACGGCCGCACTGGCCGGAAATTTTTGTAGGGTTGAGGGAAAGACCCTGCTGCTTGGCCATTTTGATGGATACAGGATCGAATTTTTCAATGAAGGACGAACAGCAGATCTCACGGCCGCACCTGCCGATGCCGCCACACATTTTCGCCTGGTTGCGAATTCCGACCTGCCGCATTTCGATCCTGACCCGGAACTCTTTGACCAGCTTCTTGACGAGTTCACGAAAGTCGACCCGGCCGTCGGCAGTAAAAAAGAAAGTAAGCCTGCTGGCATCGAAGGTGCTTTCAACCGAAAAGAGATTCATTTTCAGATCGTTTTTTTTGATGCACTTCTGGCAGAACTTATAGGCGCGTGCTTCCAGGGCGATATTTTTTTCCCGGCGGTGGTGATCGTTTTCGCTGGCGACGCGGTGGACCTTTTTGAACGTTTTGCCACGTGGCGTATTTTCCATGGGTTCCGGCGGAATGGCCACAGTGCCGAATCCGAGCCCCTTTTCGGTTTCCACGATGACATAATCACCCGGTTTGAGCACAAAAGCACCGCTGTCGAAATGATAGATTTTGCCCGCCGGTTTGAACCGTATCCCAACAATTTTCTTCATTGGATTGGATCCTGCATGCGTTGAAAAAGTTAACAACCGATCCGCCGGAAAACTCAACGAACGGCAGACCGGATTGGAGATAAATTCATCATCATGACATCCAGCGTCAAGCGCGTGTTGACATTGGCCTGGATGTTTTTTTTGGCCGCTTCCAGCAGGTCGATGTCGGCAAGCAGCGAGGCTGTCTCGTAATGCCGCGCCGCCCGTGCGATTTTTTCCATGAGGTCCGTGTTGGCAACCCTGTTCGACCCCGCCTTGACAACCGCCAAATCCCTGAACCAGGATATCAGGATTTCCAGGGCGTCCGGAATCGCTTCCCGGTTGAGGGACATCAACTCCGAAAATGCCAGGAAGGATCGGATTTGTACGGAACGATCGCCACCCCCGTCATGAGGGTCGACAAGCTGTATAATCCACTCGCGCCGCCCTACCCAACCGGCATCCACGAGGCTGTCCGCTTTGCCGTAGCTCCCGTTGGCCAACTTGGCTAAAATGGCGGCTTTGTCGCCTCGAACGCCCTGCTTTTCAAGGTACTCCGCAATGGCATGCCCGGGAATCGGTTTGAAGGCTACCTGTTGACAGCGCGATACGATAGTGGGCAGGAGGTTGTGTTTGTTGTCGGCAATGAGGATCAGGACAGTGTTTTCCGGTGGTTCTTCGAGCAGCTTCAGCAGTGAATTACCGGCTTCCGGGTTCATGGTCTGAGCCTGGTCGATGACCACCACTCGCTGCGAAGCCTCATACGGTTTCACGGCCAACGTATGGCCAAGATTCCGGATCGTCAAGATCTTTATCCTTGATTTTTCAGGCGTTATAACGATGACGTCCGGATGCTGACCCGCTTCGATTTTTCGGCACGGCCTGCATTCCCCGCACGGTACGATCCGGCTGTTTACAGCGGTCCGCCGATCGGCGGCCATGCGGCAGTTGAGAGCCCCGGCAAAAGTTAATGCGGTCTTTTTTTTCCCGATCCCGTCGATGCCGGTAAACAGCAACGCATGGGGAAGATTACCCCCCTGCAGCCAACCGGTCAGTCGGTGAACAGCCTTTTCCTGGTGGTGAATAGCCGAAAAGCCGGCTGCAGACTTAATAGTCAACCCGCTCCTTCAGCTCTTTTCCCGGTTTAAAAAAAGGCAGTTTCTTCGGATGGATAGCGACCTTTTCTCCTGTCTTGGGGTTTCTGCCGACATAACTCTTGTAATCTTTTACATAAAAACTGCACAACCCTCTTATTTCTACGCGCTCCCCCCGGGCCATGGCCTCCGCCATGTTTTCGAAGAATATCTGCACCACCTTTGCGGCTTCGGCTTTTGAGATGTCGGCCTCGTCTTTCAATGCAGAGATGAGCTCCAGTTTGTTCATATATCCTCCTTCCCGCGGCAGGGCACCCTCGCTGTCAACCCCGATCGGGATCAAACCTGATATCAGGTATTATCCGAATACCTCAATAATTTATTTCAGCACAAAGCCGGCTTCCCGGCCGGTGGGCCGATTCAAGTCTCTATTAATGATAAATTGAAAAAAAGTCAAGTAGATCGGTGCCGGTGCCGGTGCCCGGGCTTTGCCGGCCGTCGTCCCTACCGGCCCGGCGGGAGAAACGTGGTCGGCGTTCCGAAATGCTTCCACGAGGGTGTCGATGGGTGAGTCTCAGGCTAAAATTCCGGGAACGGGTTCGACATCCGCCTCGTCAACCTCGACCCCGGCCGTCTGACCCAGCGTGTCGACATTGATGATGACACGGCCCTTGCCCCGGTAACGCTTGAAGGTACCCACCACGCCTGCAAAAATGCCGTATACAACCAGCACCCTGTCACCTTTGACAAGCCTGTTTCCCGTCTGAATGGGGGTGCCGGAGGCAACCAGGATTTTGAGGGAGTCGATGGTTTCGCCGGGAACGGGTACGGGGCCGTCCTTGGTTCCGACGATGCGCACCGCGCCGGTGGTTTTGACGATTTCGATATGTTCACGGGCTTCGAGGTCGCTTTTCACGAAGAGGTATCCGGGAAAAACAGGCACCCGAATCATCAGTTTTCGGTCCTGGCGACGGCTCTTTACCTGCACCTTGGGCAGGAAGACTTCGAATGATTTTTTAAGCAGGCCGTCGTTGACGACGTTTTCGAATCGGCTGCGGGTGTGAAGCACATACCACTTTTTTTCAAGTCCGCCATGGTCCATAGGGTTCGTTCCGTCCTTACGGGCTTTCCACGATATTTCAGGGGGCGATGCCGCTTTCGAAGCCGCCGATGCCCTTGAGCCGTATTTCAAACGCGTACATAATTTCATCCACGTCCCTGGTATAGCGCAGGTCCAGGGACCAGCACTGGGCATCGTACAGGATCCCAAGCGTGGTTTCAAGATCCTCATCCGCATAAAAGTCGTATTCATAGCGGGCGATCAGCGACAGGGGGCGGGTTAGACGCAGCAAACCATCCACGACCAGCGAATTGACGCCATCCCCGGCATCTTCGTCTGTCTCTCTGGTATAGCGGTGTTCGATTGTCAGAACGTCGTCGCGGTTGTCGGAAATCCGCGACAAAAGACTGTGGCTCACGGGTTCGTTGTCATAAACGGACCAGTCCGCATCCGCCGACAGCCTGAAATGACGCCCGGGCGTGATCTGCAGCCTTGCAAAAACCGGTCTGAAGGGTTCCCGGCTTTCACCGTTCTTCCATTTGTCGGGGTCGTCCTCGAAAGCTTCGTTAAAATCATAGGTCTGCCCGATGTCGAACCGCGCCATCTGATGATACCGGTAGCCGGGGGCCTCATCGGAAAGCTCGGGTTTCTGCTGGACCGCCCGGCGCTGGATGAACAGGTTGGACAGGGAATAGGTGACCTGATTCGACGCTTCAATCCTGTCGATGGCGTCGAAGTCGGGGTGGGACGACTGTGCATAGTCGGGCACATAGTTATAGGTAATGCGTGGATTGAGGGTGTGCTTGAGAGGCTGTTGACCTTCACCGCCGTTGAAAATCCTGTAGATTTCCGTCGACAGGTCCAGGCCGATATCCCAGAATTCACGGTGCTGGTAGTCTTCTCCGGCATCATCCGATGTGGGATCGACGTCGTCTGCGATATACCAGGCGGTTTCACGCAGCCCCACAGATGGTTCCAGAGTAAAATAACGGCCGACGTCCAGGGGCAGGTAACCCCGGGGATACAGGTCGATCCGGTGGTCCCGGGTGACCCCGTTGTCGGTGGTCGTCGTGTCCCTGTAAAAATGGGTGTAGGAGGAACTCAGATCAAAAAAAAGGGGGGTATTGGCGACAGCCTGTTTCGAACCGTTGAACTGGATGAAAGGCAGCCTCTGGGCGGTGGTGTCGGGCAGATCCTGGGTGCGGGCGATGACATCGTCATACCATCTCGCCTCCGCATTCAGGTTGAAGCGCGACCAGTACCGGTTGACGTTGAAACGATTAAGCCTTACCGGATCGTTGTAATCGTCCAGGTCTCGTCCGAATTCATTGTTGTAGTAATCGCGGGTTGTGATGAAACCCGTGTATCCCCGCTTGAAATCCGTCAGGTAATCCTGATCGCTGACAATGTCCAGGTCGAACAGGGCCTTGAAGTTTCCAGGAAGTTCCTGGTCGTTTTTGGTTCTGAACCAGTAACGGTCCCTGTTGGTCCGCAGAAAATCGTCGCCGGTATTCTCCACATAGCCCCAGTCCCTTTCCGGGGAGCCCGGGTCGTCCCCGGTGACGCTGTCGACCCGCCGGTCGTCCAGGTAGTCGAACATGGTCGTTCCCTTTGAAAGGGGACTTGACGCGTAGCGGTATTCAGTGCCGAATTTGTTACCCCTGTCGGACATGTAATGCGAGTAGAAAGTGGCATCCGAGCTTTTGTTGATGGCCCAGAAAAGCGGTTGGTCGTATTCATAGCCCTTGCGGCTGGAATAACCGATCTGGGGCGTCAGCAGACCGGTCTGCCGCTTGGTCTTGACGGGGAATCCAATCCAGGGTGTGTAAAGGATCGGCACATTCTTAACCCACAAGGCGGCATGGTAGGCGGTCCCATAGCCCTCGATGGTCACATTGAGATTACGCCCCGTGATTTTCCAGTCGGGTTTTTCACCGTCACACGTGGTGACGCTGGCTCTGTCGGCCCGGTAGGTGTCTTTACCGGTTTTTTGGAGGTTGTCGGATCGAACGATGAAATGGTTTTTTTCAAAATAGAGTCTGCCGTTGGACACCTGCCCCTCTTCCCTTTCCAGGTCGAAGGTCAGGCTGTCGGCCGAGATCACATCTTCGCCGGAGGAAACCACGATGTGACCGCTGGCCTCCACCGTCATGTTTTCATGGTCGAACCGGACCTGATCGGCGCTGATCTTCTTGTCCCCCTGGGTGATTTGAACGTTGCCCCGGGCATTGTATACCTTGGCGGTATCGTCATAACTCAGCTCGTCGGCCACGATGTGCCAGGGGCGGTTCGGCTCGTTCAACTGGCGGTCCAGGTCTTCCGCCGCTGCCCCGGCAGCGGACAGGGTCATCAGAGCGAAAAAAACAATGGCGATTCCAAGGAGCAGGGTGCCCTTGGCGGCTTGGGAACAGATCTCCTGAAAGGCGTTTCCGGCACGGGTCGTTGAGGATTCTGTATGGATGTTCGGGGGCATCGATGTCCGATCGATCAGAGAATGGTTAAAAACCGGTTGCCATCATTTTAAATATTCCATATAAGGCCAAAACAGCTTAAAAATCAAGTTATGGATATTCTGCTATCAAACGACGACGGCATTCAGGCGGAGGGGCTTTGGGCCCTGTACAGGTGTTTTGCGCCTTCACATCATTTGATCGTCGTCGCTCCGGACCGTGAAAGGAGCGCCATCGGGCATGCCATCACCCTGCATGCGCCCATTCGGGCCGAAGCGGTCTCCATGAACGGTGAAAAAAACGCCTATGCCGTCAACGGGACCCCCGCGGATTGCATCAAACTGGCGGTTACCGAATTGGTGGGGAAAAAGCCGGACCTGGTCATAGCCGGCATCAATCCCGGTGCGAATGTTGGCGTAAATGTAAATTACTCGGGAACGCTGGCCGCGGCGAGGGAGGCGACGCTGTACGGCATTCCGGCCATTGCGGTTTCCATACAAGGGAGGTCGCCGGCCTATTACGACGAAGCGGCCGTCTTTGTCGAGGGATTGGCGCGCAGGGTCGGCCGGCATGGTCTGCCGCAGGGGACACTGTTGAATGTAAACATTCCCGACCTGCCCTGGGACCGCTTGAAGGGCATACGCTTCAGCCGGCAGGGCAGTGAGCATTTCAAGGAGGGCATGGAAAAACGCTTCGATCCCCGGAATCGCCCTTATTACTGGTACGGGGCGTATGCCCAGGAGCCCACCGGGCAGGCCGATGCGGACGCCATGGCCCTGGCCGAGGAGCATATCAGTATTACCCCTCTTCAGTGCGATGCCACCAATTATGACTATTTGGATACGCTGGAGACATGGGATATCCGTTTATAGGATATTTCCTAAGTTGATCATTCTTAAAATTTGAAACCCTCAACTTAGAATATTATTGAGGAGCGCCGGCCAAACCATGTTCATTTCATTCGAAGGCATAGAGGGTTCGGGAAAAACGACCCAGATAAGCCGGGTGAGGGATTTTTTGGGCCGAAAGGGTGTCAGCTGCGTCACGACGCGGGAACCGGGGGGTACGGAGATCGGGCGGCGCATTCGGGCCATCCTGTTGGATCCCCGCAGTGAAGAACTCCATCCCCTGGCGGAACTGTTGTTGTATATGGCCGACCGGGCGCAGCACCTGAGACAGGTCGTGCAGGTCAACCTGGAAGCGGGCAAAACCGTTTTGTGCGACCGGTATTTTGACGCCACCCTCGCTTATCAGGGGTATGCCAGGGGGCTGGACATGGAGATGATCACCCGGCTCCACCGGCAGGCACTCGGGAATGTAAAGCCGGATCTGACCTTTCTGCTGGATCTGTCCCCCGAGGAGGGGCTTGCCAGGGCATGGCGGCAGATCGATGGCGGAGACAGGGCGGCCGGCGAGACGCGTTTCGAGGAAGAAAAAGTGGCTTTCCATCAAAAAGTGCGCGAGGGTTACCTTACGCTCGCCGAGGCCGAACCTGCCCGTTTCGCAGTGGTTGACGCCGCCATGGATGTAGACAGGGTGGGAGACGCGATTTGTTCGGTCCTGACTGAAAAGTTGGGGGTATAGGGTGAACGGTGTAACGGTATCAAATTTCAGGCGCAAGGGCTCGGGGCATTGCGCTTACCTGTCGGCGTGGGGGCACACCGCGTAGATCATGAGCAACGGCATTCTGGATAAAATAGGCAACACCCCCCTGGTTGAGATCAAGCGCATCAACCCGAACCCGGACGTGACCGTGCTGGCCAAACTTGAATATATGAATCCGGGGGGTTCCATCAAGGACCGGGCGGCGCTCTACATGATCGCGGCCGGGGAGACATCGGGAGAACTGACCCCAAATAAAACCGTAATAGAAGCCACCAGCGGCAATACGGGTATTGGACTGGCCATGGTGTGCGCGGTCAAGGGGTACCGCCTGCTGTTGGCCATGTCGGAATCGGCCAGTGCGGAACGGCAGCAGATTCTGCGGGCCAGGGGCGCAGAAATTTTGTTGACGCCCGGGCACCTGGGAACCGACGGCGCCATCGAAGAGGTCTATCGCCTGGTGCGCGAAAATCCGGGCGACTATTTCATGACCGATCAGTTCAACAATGAGGCCAACTGGCAGGCCCATTACCACGGCACCGCACCTGAAATCTGGGCCCAGACCAAGGGCAAGGTGGACAAAATCGTCGCCACCCTGGGAACCAGCGGGACGCTCATGGGTATTTCCCGCCGCATGCGGACCTACGACAAAAAGGTTACCGTGATCGGTGTGGAACCTTACCTGGGGCATAAGCTCCAGGGCCTTAAGAACATGAAAGAATCTTATCATCCTGAAATTTTTGATAAAAGCCTTTTGGATCAAAAAACGAACGTCGAGGATGAGCCCGCTTTCGAGATGGCCAGGCGGCTGGCTACGGAGGAAGGGATCTTTGTGGGCATGAGCAGCGGTGCCGCCATGGTGGCGGCCCTCGATGAAGCCGCCACCATGCATTTCGGCACCATTGTGGTGGTGCTGCCGGACGGCGGTGAGAGATACCTCAGCACACCCCTTTTTACGGTCAGGGAAAACGTTCACCTGAAGCTTTTCAACACCTTGAGCCGCACCAAGGAGCCTTTCGAACCGCTGGTTTCGGGAAAGGTGTCCATATATTCGTGCGGACCCACGGCCTATGCCAGGATGCATTTGGGGGAATGCCGGCGGTTCGTTTTTTCCGATCTGTTGAGCCGCTATCTTACCTACAGGGGATACGCCGTCAAGCATGTTATGAACATCACCGATTTCGACGACAAGACCATCGAGGGATCGGAAAAGGCGGGCATGGATCTGTCTGAATTCACCGGCAAACACATCGACCGCTTCAAGGCCGATCTGGCATATCTGGGGATCCGGCCGGCGGACAATTATCCCAGGGCCAGCGAACACACGGAAGAGATGGTGTCGCTGGTACGCAGGCTGGTAGCCAAGGGCTTTGCCTATGAAAAGTTGCGCTCGATCTACTACGACATTTCACGATTTACGGATTACGGAAAGCTTTCGGGTGTCGATTTGGATAAAATCAGATTGGGCGCTACGGTTGACCTGGATGAATATGAAAAAGAAAATCCGAGGGATTTCACGCTCTTGAAAAGATCCAAGTTGTCCGAACTGAAACGGGGCATTTTCGTTCAGACCGACTGGGGCAACGTAAGGCCGTCCTGGCATATTCAGTGTGCGGCCATGTCCATGAAACACCTCGGTGAAAGCTACGACATTCATACGGCCAGCCGGGAACTGATCTTTCCTCATCACGAAAACGAGATCGCCATCGCCAGTTCCGTTACGGGCAAACCACTGGCGAAATATTGGCTCCATTGCGACAGGGTGCTTGCGGACGGGAAAAAAATGCAGGGTGATGGCGGCGACCTGTCCATAGAGGACTTGATGGCGGCCGGCTACAAGGGACGCGAGATACGCTACTGGCTGATTACGGCGCATTACCGCCGACCGGTGCAGTACTCCCTGTCTAAACTGGAAAATGCCAGGCGGGCGTTGAAAAGGATCGACGCCTGTGTCAAAAGGCTTCAGGGGGTGACCGGTGGACGGCCCTATGCCGATCTGGATCAACTGATCTATGACATCAAGCAGGGCTTCGTGGGCGCGATGGATGACGACCTCAACATTTCGGCTGCCGTCGCCAGCATTTTCAGCCAGATAAAAAGAATCAACAAGTTGATCGGGGCGGGGGAGATAGATGCCTCCGGGGCAGCACAAGTGCTGGAGGCCTTCAAACGCATTGATGACGTGTTGAATATTTTCGATATCAGGGCAATCAGCCCGGACGCAGAAATTGCCAGCCTGATCAGGGAAAGGGAAGCGGCCAGGCAGAAAGGCGACTGGGAGCGGGCCGACGCCATTCGCCTGGCCCTGACGGCCCGCGGCGTCATGGTTCAGGATAGAAAGATAGACATCGAATAGCCGGATGTCATGTCTGCAAAAAAGTTGAACGGGAGGAGGGGGATGCTGCCGGTATATTTTCCGTTTACAAGCATAGACGAGCGTCTGATGCGGGCCTTGGGCCGTATTTTCAGCAAGGTGGTCGTTTACCAGATGATGGAGCCGGGCATACCCGAAAGGATGAAGCGATGGCGGGAAGAGGGACGGCTCGACATTCGACTGCCCATGCAGCATCTTGAAAAGAAACTCACCGCCGTCCTAAGGGATTTTCGAACGTGGGCCGGCGATCATCTTGGGGGCGACCTGACCTTTTTCAAAGCACAGGGGGGGGGCGTTCCTTTTTACAGCGGCACGTCGGTGGCGCAGATCCGCAAGGATATCCGGGTGAAGAGTGAAGGGGGGACTGCCGGGGAGGGTGACGATGCCGGCGAACTCTATCCGGCCCTGTTTCTCCAGATGGCGCAGGAATTGGACGAGAAAAACAGGGAGATTGTCGGCGATCTGGAATCCCAGGCACAAAATGAGCATGCGTTGATGCACGCGCTCAAGGGATATGAAGGGGCGGAGACGCTTTACGGTCCGGGAACGGTGGTTGCGCCCGAAGACAGTTCCGTATATATGCTGCCCCAAAGGCTGGCGGCCTGGACCCGCCTCGTTTCCGCGGACGGGCTTTGGTCACCGCTGCTGATCACCTCGCAGAGCGGTGTTTTGGAGGAACTGGCGGAACGGGCGTCTGTGGTGAACAAAGAGATGTCGTTTCTGCAGACCGTTACGGCGCCGTCTGATGAAGGGGGATCGTCGGCGTCGTTTCAAAACGATTTGATGGAATACCTTGAGGCGCTTTCTACGCACCCATGGAATGCCGAAAACAAACCGCCCCCATTTGCCTGTGGTGCTGAACCTGCGGCCGGGGCAGTAGGACTGTCTTTGTATATATTTCCAGGGGTTAACCCATACGAATTGCTGGGTGGCTTTTACAATGGTGGTGTCATCGACGCTCCCGGCGGACAACCTTCCCCCGCCGTTTTCGGCAACACCCTGGTGGGCGTTGCCGGGCATTAAAAATTGACAAGAATGCTTGACTCGAAATTTTAATTGGTATAATGGCAATTCCCATGTCAGAGACATGGCGGCAAAGGATGCCGAAACTTTATTTATACGAAAGGAGATGAGCAAAATGGCGTTCGTACCTACAGTTGATGAAGAAAAATGCGTAGGCTGTGAGGAATGTGTAGACGTTTGCCCTGTTGAAGTATTCGAAATGCAAAACGAAAAATCAGTTCCGGTCAACGCTGACGAGTGCCTCGGCTGCGAAAGCTGCGTTGAAGTATGCGAGGAAGGCGCGGTTACCGTCGAGGAAACCTAAACCGATGGCATACACGTGCCGAATAGAAAGGGCCGGGTCCACGCGTGTGGACTCGGCTTTTTATTTATGGATTTTTGGCGGCAATGCGTCTGAATGCGGGGATCGACTCCAGGAACAGATCGAAAAACCCGGGGTCGAAATGGCTGCGGCGCTCTTTTTGCATCGTTCTGATCACTTCCTCTTCGGGTGAAGCCTTGCGATAGACGCGGTCCTGGCTGAGGGCGTCGTATACGTCCACCAGGGAAACGATACGGGCCGCCACAGGGATATCCTCCCCCTTGCGATTTTCCGGGTAGCCGCCTCCTTCCCAGCGTTCATGGTGGTAAAGGGCGATTTCATGGGCCATCTGCAGCATGGGGAATTCCGAATCCTTTAGAATCTGTCCACCGATGAGGGTATGCGATTTGATGACTTCGAACTCATCTTCAGTGAGGGGTCCCTCCTTTTGCAGGATGGCATCCGGCACCCCTATTTTCCCGATATCGTGCATGGGGGCCGCCAGGCGGATGTCCTCGACCTGTTCGTGGGTCCACCCCGCGGCATTGGCCAGGTGGGCACTGAAAAGGCCTATGCGCCGCACATGCCCGCCGGTTTCTTCATCCCTTGATTCCAATGCGGTAAGCAACCTGATGATGGTTTCCTCCTGAGTCCGTCGGATCAGGCGGGTTTGCATGCGGACGATATTTTCCAATCCCTTTCCGTATTCCCTCAAGGCCCTTTCCAGCCTTACCGTGCGTTCCCCTACGGAAAGGCGCGCCCTCAGTTCGTCGGGCTCGAAAGGTTTGACCACATAATCGTCGACGCCGATCTCCGACAGCCCTCTGACCACATCCTCCTTTTCTCCTCTCGAGGTCAACAGGATGGTGTAGACGTAGGGTTTGTCGCTGCCGCGGTTCCGAATGTGACCGACCAGTTCCATGCCGTCCATCTCCGGCATCATCCAATCGGTGATGACCAGATCCATCTCCAGCGAAAGAAATTTTTCCAGCGCCTCCCGTCCGTTGCCGGCGGCAATGACGTGGTGGCCCCATTTCTCGAGGAAGTGCTGCAGCCTGCGAAGGCTGATGGCTTCATCTTCGGCGATGAGAATGTTCAAGCTGTTTTCTCCTGAGTCATATCCACAAACATCTCTTCCAATCTGACAAGATCGTCCGCTAGAAGCCCAAAAGTGCTTTCCGCGTGCTCGAGACTGTTTTCGCGGCCCATCTTTTCCAGGGCGAAGGCTTTCTGGACGGATGCCTCCACTTGAAAATTTCCCAGCATGCCTTTGAGCGCATGGGCCTTTCTTTCGAGCCCCGAAAAATCGCCGTCAGTGATGGCGTCGCGGATATCCTGCATCATCTGCGGATAATCGGCCACGAACATATCGACCACTTCCAGGAAAAATTCCCAGTCATTGTCGAAAGCCTGCAGAAGCGCTTCCCTGTCGAAGAACGGGCGTTTATCAAGGCTTTGCGCTTTTTCGAGGTCTGTGGCGTTGTCTCCGGCAACCACCTTGTCGCTGCTGCGGCCCACGAGGGCGTTGATGGCGTTCAGCAGCGTTTCCGAAGAGATCGGTTTGGGAACGTAGTCATCCATGCCCGCTTCCAGGCAGCGCTCACGGTCACCCTTCATGGCATGGGCCGTCATGGCGATAATGGGCACATGGGTCCCTTTTTCCTTTTCCATGGCCCTGATCGTCTCGGTCGCTTCAAACCCGTCCATTTCCGGCATTTGCACATCCATCAGCACAATGTCGAAACGATGCCGGGAAACGGCGGCACAGGCCTCTTTTCCGTTTTCCACGATGGTGGCCTTGTGTCCCCAGCGATCCAGCAGGCGGCGGATAAATTTCTGGTTGAAGAGTGTGTCCTCCGCCACCAGGATGTTCAGTGTGGCGGGGCTTACCGCGCTTGCATGGCGGCGGATCTCCCCCGAAGCGCCTTGGTGCGCATTTTCTGCGCCGGCGGCGGTAATGACGGCATCCAAAAGGTCCGAGGGCCGCACCGGTTTGGTGACGATGGCCTTCACGTTCAGATCGTTGAGGTCCACCTGGCTTCTATTCCTGAGCGAGGTCAGCATCATCAGAATCTTGCAGTGCATCTCTTTCCGGGTTTTCAGCCACCTTACCAGAGAAAAGCCGTCGGCTACCGGCATGTCCGAATCCACGAGAAGCAGGTCGAAAGGATTCCCGGAAGAGACGGCCTGCAGTAGTATTTCCTGGGCGTGGGCCATGGAGGTCGTTCCCCGGGGGCGCATCTTCCACCCCTCGAGCATCTCCATCAGTATGCTCAGGCTGCTTTCGTTGTCATCGACGATAAGTGTTTTCAGGGTGCCCAGTTCAATATCCTGCTGAAAGGGTGCGGTTTCCTGTCCCTGCGACGATGGCTGCGAAAATCTGGAGAGGAAGCGGAATGCACTGCCCTGCTGCGGAGGACCGGGCTGCTTCGACGGCGGATTCGCAACCGGGCTTTCAACCCACAACCGTCCGCCCATCAGTCCCACCAGCTGGCTGGAAACGGCCAGACCGAGGCCGGTACCGCCGAAGCGGCGCGTCGTGCTGCCGTCTGCCTGGGCAAAGGCGCCGAATATGCTCTCATGTTTCTCAGGCGGTATTCCGATGCCGGTGTCGGTGACGGAGATCAGCAGTTTGCAGCTGTCGCGGTCGATCTTCTCGGGTTCAACCGAGAGAATGATTTCGCCTTCTTCCGTGAATTTGATAGCGTTGCCGACCAGGTTCAGGATTACCTGTCTCAGTCTGGCGGGGTCGCCCACCACGTTTTCGGGGACGTCCCGAGCTACCCGGTAGGCCAGTTCGAGCTCTTTTTCGTGCGCCTTGGCGGCGACGATTCTAAGGGATTCCCCCAAAAAGTCTCGCATGTTGAAAGGGATCTCCTCCAGCTCCAGCTTACCGGCTTCGATTTTCGAAAAGTCCAGAATGTCGTTGATGAGCGAAAGCAGCGAGTAGGCAGCGGCAACGACGACATCCAGGTCTTCGCGCTGTTCGGGCTTGAGCTCCGTTTCCAGCATCAACTCGGTCAGTCCGATGATCGAATTCAGCGGCGTGCGGATCTCATGGCTCATGTTGGCCAGAAATTCACTCTTGGATCGGCTGGCAGCCTCTGCCGTCATTTTTTCCCGGTAAAGGGCTTCGGCCCGCTTGCGCCTGGTGATATCGCGCAACAATCCGCGAAAACCCGCGGGCTGTTCACTGTTGCCGGTGATGAGAGAGATGGCGGTTTCGAAAAAACGTCGGGTGCCGTCATCTGTGACGGTCGACCATTCCAATTCGTTGGGCCGGGATGCACCGTCGCTCAGAGTCCTGAACTTCTCGATGAGTTCGTCGGCGATTTCCCCTCCCAAAAACGTCTCGACGGGCCTGCCGATGATGCCGCCCTTAGGGCGCCCGATGATTCTGGACAATGCGTCGTTGCAGAAAGTCAACCGGCCCTCGGTGTCGACTTCGTAATAGCCGTCCTCGATGCTTTCGATGATCGTGCGGTATTTGGTTTCACTTTCGCGCATGGCGGCTTCCGCAGCCCTGCGCCGATTGATCGTATACTGGGCGTGGGAACCGAAAATTGCAAAAAAACTCAACACGAGCAGGCGAATGAGAAGGTCGTTCACTGTTGGCCCATAGAGGCGCTGGGTAAAGGAGACGTCATTCGCCAGCATGACATGCACCAGGGCCTCCAGCATCCAGTAGAGCACAGCCAGACCAAGCCCGAAAAGGGCCATGTGGTCCATCAGGTTGAATTGCTTTTTGGATTGGTTTTTCATTATGCAATATCCGCTATATGACAAAACAGGTAAAACCACAACCATATAATTTGTGCCGGCACCCCTACCTGTTGTTGTCATTGACCCGCAGGCAACATATATATTGCGCAAGGCGGGGAATTGTGATAGTCAACGATCGTATGAAACAGTACGTTGTCGACGAGATCAGAGCGCCTGAATACGAGAGAATAAAGACCTATCTGGATACGGAATTCGGCTCTCCTGAAATGGGCGGCATTTATTGGATCACCATTCCGGAAGAACTCATGAGCGAGGTTCAGCATGCACATAAGGCATGCCAGCCATACTGCTTCGCCCTGGATCTCCTGCCGGAACGCTTGTCCTGTGAACTGCTTGTCAGAACCAGAAACCGTATCCGGTGCGATTGTATGGGGTATGCAACCGAATCTCAAAGGGACTGGATCATCAGCGTGGTGGATGCCATGTTTGAGAGATTGGAGATCTACACCTGATGCGAACGCTGCGTCGTCTGATATACACCCTGGTCGTTGTCGTTTGGGTCATTTTGGTCACCATTGTGATGGGCCTTCTCGCCATCACGACGGCCTTTTTCAGTAGAAAGGGAAACGGTCCGCACCTGGTCGCCAGGACATGGGCCAAATCGATCCTATGGGTGAGCCGGGTAAAAGTGAATCTGAAAGGGCTGGACAATCTGCCCGGGGATACCCCCTGCATCCTCATGCCGAACCATCAGAGCAATTTCGATATTCCCGTGCTTTTGGGCCGGCTGCCGATCCAGTTCAGGTGGCTGGCCAAGGCGGAGCTGTTCAAGATTCCCATCTTCGGAAGAGGAATGCGGGGCTGCGGCTACATCAGCATAGATCGCACCAACCGCAAATCCGCGTTCAAAAGCCTGGCCGAAGCTGCCCGGAAGATACGGGACGGGGCTTCGGTTCTTATCTTCCCGGAGGGTACCCGCAGCCGGGACGGCGACATCGGACCTTTCAAAAAAGGGGGGTTCGTTCTGACGGTCGATGCCGGCGTTCCCATCGTCCCCATCATCATCTACGGGACCCGCACCATTATGCCCAAGGGACGTCTTATCATGCAGCGTGCCGAGGCTTACATGGAAATATTGCCGCCCGTGGAAACCTCCGGATACACCCGCAAGACCAAGGACCTGTTGATCGAGGAAGTCCGGTCCATTATCTGCACCGCCTTTGATCGCGTTAGAGAATCCTCGCCATGACATTGAAAATCATACCTTTGGGCGGTTTGGGGGAAATAGGCCTCAACATGATGGTCTACGAATATGGCGACACCATGTTCGTCGTGGATGCCGGGTTGATGTTTCCGGAAGACTACATGCTGGGAGTGGACTATGTCATCCCGGACATGTCCTATATTCGCCAAAACTCTTCCCGGGTGGCGGCCATCGTTCTCACGCACGGGCACGAGGATCACATCGGAGCCCTGCCTTTTCTGCTGAGGGAAGTCAACGTGCCGGTTTATTCGACCGCCTTCACCCTGGAACTTGTGCGCCACAAGCTCGAGGAACACGACCTGCTCGAGACGGCCGTTCTCCATCAGATCTTTCCGCAGGACCGGTTGAGAATCGGACCGTTCGAGTTGGAGTTCATCCGGGTGTGCCACAGTGTGGTTGACGGTGTCGGCTTGGCCATTCGCACGCCTGCCGGTTTGATCGTCCATACCGGGGATTTCAAAATCGACCATACGGCCAGCCGGGAGATGATGACCGACGTCAACGGATTCGCCAGGTGCGGCGAGAAGGGGGTTTTAGCCCTGTTGTCCGATTCCACCAATGTGGAAAAAGAGGGGTACACGATTTCAAGCAATGACATCGGCGAGACCCTGTCGAGAGTGATTACCGGGCGCAAAGGCCGCGTTATCGTCGCCCTTTTTGCGTCCAACATCACCCGCATCCAGAAAATTATCGATATTGCCGCGGAACAGGGGCGCAAGGTCGTGTTCAACGGTCGCAGCATTGAATTGAGTGTCAGGATTGCCAAGGAACTCGGGTTTCTTAGAATAAAGGAGGGGATGGAAATCGACGTTGCTTCGCTGGAAGAATACGAGGACGACGAGATCCTCATGGTCATGACCGGGAGTCAGGGGGAGCCCATGTCCGCCCTGAGCCGCATGGCGGTGGGAAACCACAAGCTGATCAAAATCAAGCGAGACGACACGGTCATTTTATCTTCGAAATTCATTCCCGGCAATGAAAAAGCCATCGCCAATATTATCAACAACCTGTATCGGCGCGGGGCGGATGTTATCTACGAAAAGATATCCGCCATTCACGTCTCCGGACATGCCTTTCAGGAAGAACTGAAACTGATGATCAACCTCACCAAGCCGAAGTACTTCATCCCGATTCACGGAGAGTTCCGGCATCTCACGCTGCACGGCAGGCTGGCCGGCAAGACCGGCATTCCGGAGGAAAACATCATTATCGCCCAGAACGGCCAGATCATCCGGTTTGACAAAACAGGCGCCGGCGTGCATGCAGACGTGGAAACCGGCCGGCTCCTGGTCGACGGCAAAGGCATCGGCGATGTGGGCAGAAGTGTGTTGAAGGAGCGTCGCCTTTTGTCGGAGGATGGCCTCGTCGTGGTCAACATGGCTTTTGATGAAGAAACCGGCATCATCGTTTACGGGCCGGAAATCGTTTCCAGGGGGTTCGTTTTCGAGACGGAAACGGGGCACCTTTTGAAGGACGCCGAGTGTGTCATTTTGGAAGTTGTGGAGGAGCTGCCGCCGGAGACCGAAGACCGGGTGGATAAGCTCCGCCGCAAGGTTCGGACCGCCCTGCGGCAATACTTTTACTTCACGATCGGGCGCAGACCGCTGATACTGCCTTTTCTTCTGGAAGTATAACAGAATTTTTAATGTGTTATAAACGGTCGGGATATCGGGAAGGAAATTAAACCTGGCTAAAAAGTCTGTTCTAATTTGAAAGTAAATGCTTTTATGAGGAAAGAAATAATCGGCATCATTCTGTTTTTCCTGGTCATTTTTACTCTGATCAGCCTGCTTTCCTACAGCCCGCAGGACCCCTCCATCAACAACGCCGGGGCAACGGGAGAGATCCACAACCTTTTCGGCTGGTTCGGGGCGCACGTGGCCGGCGCCCTTATCGCTCTTTTCGGGGTCGGCGCTTTCTGGACGCCGATACTGCTTTTGCTGCTGAGCGTCCAGTTTTTCGGTAAAAATTCCGAGGTGGTGATTTACCAGCGCATCGTCGGCGGTGTACTGCTGATCGTTACTTCCGGAAGCCTGATCGCCTTTTACAGCAACCACCTGTCGCTATTCGGCAGCCGCTTCTCATCGGGCGGCATCGTGGGCATTCCCCTGAAGTCCTTCCTGGAAGCGTACACCAATGCCAGCGGCGGTGTGATTATCCTGGCGCTGCTGTGGCTCATCGGCTTCATTCTCACCACCGGATTCTCCCTGGTGCGGTTTTACCGTCGTTCGGTGCTGGTCGGTTCCCGTGTCGGCGACAAGCTGACAACCGCTTATCTCAAGTACAAGGAGCGCAGGGAAAAGAACCGTAAACGCCAAAAAGCCATCAAGGCTAAAAAGATCAGCCGGCGGCAGGAGATCACCATCAAGGCCGTCAAACCCAAACCCATCAAGAAACCGCCGCCCCCGAAGCAGGAAGAGTTCGCCTTCATGCAGGACAAGACGGGATTCAAGCTGCCTCCCGTCAACCTGCTGGACGAACCCGATGAGGGAACCGTGGTCGCAGACCGGGAAAACCTCAAGATGCAGTCGCAACTTTTGGAGAAGAAGCTCGGCGATTTCGGTGTGAACGGAAAAGTGGTGACGGTGAGCCCCGGGCCGGTCATCACCACCTTCGAATACGAGCCGGCGCCGGGGGTGAAAATCAACAAGATCGTCAATCTGGCCGATGACCTTTCCCTGACGCTGCGGGCGACCAGCATCAGAATTGTGGCCCCCATACCGGGCAAGGCCGTGATCGGTATCGAAATCCCCAACGCCGAGCGCGAGACGGTTCGCTTCAAAGAGATCGTCACGTCGGACGTTTTCCAGAAATCGAAGTCTCCCCTGACGCTTTGCCTGGGCAAGGACATCGTGGGGGAGCCGGTGGTGAGCACCATGGACAAGATGCCCCACCTGTTGATTGCCGGCGCCACCGGTGCGGGCAAAAGCGTGGCCCTCAACACCATGATCAGCAGTTTTCTCTACAAGTCCACCCCCGATCAGGTAAAAATGATCATGGTCGACCCGAAACGCATTGAGCTGTCCATGTACGACGGCATCCCGCACCTGATAACACCGGTGGTGACCCAGGCCAAGAAAGCGACCAATGCGCTTTTCTGGGCCGTCAAGGAGATGGAAAACCGCTACGAACTCCTCTCTTCCATGAAGGCCCGCAACATCTCGCAATACAACAAGAAGGTGGAAAAAGCCCAGCCCGAAGAGGGCCAGGAGCCCCCGAAACCGCTTCCCTACATCGTCGTCATCATCGATGAGCTGGCCGACCTGATGATGGTGGCGTCGCGGGATGTGGAAGTGGCCTTGACGCGCCTGGCGCAGATGGCCCGAGCCGCCGGCATCCACCTGGTCATCGCCACCCAGCGTCCTTCGGTGGACGTTTTGACCGGGATCATCAAAGCCAACTTCCCCACGCGTCTGACATTCCAGGTTTCATCCAAAACCGACTCCAGGACCATTATCGACACCAACGGTGCGGAAACCCTTCTGGGAAACGGGGACATGCTGTTCCTGCCGCCCGGAGCGGGCAAGTTGCAACGCATCCACGGCGCGTACATATCCGAAACCGAAGTGGGCAGGATCACCGACTTTTTGAGGACGCAACGTGCGCCCGAGTATGACGATGAAGTGACCCAGGCCCCCACGGAGGAAAAGGCGGAAGACGGCGAACTGGAATTCGACGAACGGTATGACGACGCCGTCGCGCTGGTAACCAAGAGCGGACAGGCGTCCATATCCATGGTTCAGCGTCACTTGAGAATCGGGTACAATCGTGCCGCCCGCATCATCGAAACCATGGAACAGGAGGGCATCGTCGGACCTTCCGACGGCGCAAAACCGAGGGAGGTGCTGGTCAGGGGGTATGACGATATGTGAGTGCGGCTCGTGGAAAAGAGAATCAACCGTAGCCAGTAGAGAATAGAACCAAAACGGACAAGACATTCATCACGAAATCACGAAAGTACGAAAACACGAAATTTTAGGAATTTGTTCCGTGTTTTTCAGATTTCGTGCTTTCGTGATTTTTTATATGAAAAGGGGATAGATGTATGGAAGAACATATGTTCAAAATGCTGGACAGCGTCAAAGGCTTCCTGGATGAGGCCGAGGGCCGGGCCCTTTATGACACCGCTCTAAAGGCCAGCCTGAACGGACCCTGCCTGGAAATCGGCAGTTATTGCGGCAAGTCCGCCGTCTATCTCGGCCTTGCCTGCCGCCGGAAGGGCGGTGTTCTATTTTCCGTAGACCACCACCGCGGTTCGGAGGAGCAGCAACCGGGCGAAGAATATTTCGATCCCGCTCTGTACGACTACAACGTTTTTGCCGTGGACACCCTGGGCGCGTTCAGACAGACGGTTTCGAAAGCAGAGCTGGAGGACACCGTCATCCCGCTTGTGTGCCGTTCCGCCACGGCGGCCAGAAAGTGGTCGACAGCCCTCTCTCTGGTGTTCATCGACGGGGGGCACGCGTTTGACACCGTAATCGCCGACTACCGTGCCTGGTCGCCGCACCTAATCGAGGGCGGCTATCTCCTGATTCACGACATTTTCGAAAATCCCACCGAAGGCGGACAGGCGCCCTACCAGGTGTACCGGATGGCGCTGGACTCGGGTGGCTACAAAGAGGAGCTCCGGGTAAAGACGTTAGGTATTTTAAAAAAAATAACAAAGCAGTAGCAGATAAAAGGATTATTTGGACGCCGAAGAATACATGCATTACAATCGCTTGGATTAATAAAGATATTTTGTGAAGTAGAGCACCAGGCTTTTGCCGAACAGGGGATTGCACAACCGGTCCAGAAGTCGCGTCACCCTTGGTTTCTGCATGATGTCCCAGGTGAGAAAGCGGTGGTAGAGGTTCACGGAGCCTGAATCTTCCCGGATGGGGCCGACCAGGCATTTCAGCCACCAGTAGGGGGTGTGCAGGCTGTGGGCATAGTGGCTGGAGGTCAATCGCAGTCCACAGCTTTCGAAGAGGGCGACGATCTTTTTCTTGCGGTATATGCGAATGTGGCCCTGATTGGCCAGGTGGTATTCAGCGGACAGCTTCCAGCAAACCCATTCCGGGAAAAAACGGGGGACGGAGACGACCAGGGGGCATCCCGGTCTCAATACCCGGCAAAGCTCTTTCGCAGCGGTTTTTTCGTCGTGAATATGCTCCATAACTTCCGAGCAGATCACCAGATCGAAGGTGTGCCGCGCAAAAGGCATCGCCGTTATATCGGCGACGTTGAGTCCCCATGCCCCGCCGCCGTGTTCCCCCAGACGGTCATGCAACCGAAGCCGTTCCCTCGCCTGGGTTAAATCGTGAAAACATAAATCCGTACCAATGGCGGTTGTGGCGGGTTGCTGATAGGCGGCTCCGACATGCCTGCCTGAACCGCAGCCCACGTCCAGCACGCGACTCCCGGGTCTGATACGGGTTCTCTCAAAGTCCACGGTGATCACGAATAACCTCCCGATAGGCCTCTACCGTCTGTTCGGCAGCCTTTTTCCAGGTGAAATGCCTCTGAATGCGGTTGTAACCCTCCCGGCCCAGTCTGGTTGCCCTGTCGGTGTTCTTGAGCAGGTCCAACATCGCCGCTGCGAGCGCCCGGTGGTCACCCGGCGGGACCAGGACGCCGGCATCCCCCACCACCTCGGGCAGGGCGCCCCCGGTCGTGCTCACCACCGGCACACCACAGGCCATGGCTTCACCGGCGGGAATCCCGAAGCCCTCATAGAGGGAAGGGACGACGGCCAGCGATGCCCTGGCATACTGCCGCACGAAAACGTCATGGTCGATTCGCCCCGTGAAGTGCACCAGGTGTCCGATGTCAAGGTCGCGGACCAGTTTTTCGATGCCGCCGTTTTTCTTGGGCGAACCGACGACCACCAGCTTGACAGGGTGCGTTTTGGCGATGCGGGAAACGGCGTGCAGCAGATGGTAAAGCCCCTTCAGGGGAATGTCCGCGCTGTTGGTCACGATTACCCTGTTTTTTTCCCTCGCGATTTCCGGTATCGGGTAAAACAGGTCCGTGTTGATTCCGTTGGGCACCACCCGGAACCTGTCCGGGGGGATGCGGAAATCGTTCCCGATATCTCGTTTGGCGCATTCGGATACGGTAATGATGCCGGGAAGGTTTCGCGATACCAGCTTCTGCATCCTCAAAAAGGAGTGCCACCGCAGGTGTTTGATCTTTTTCCAAAAGGCGGACACGCTTTTCACCGCGAGGTCGCGGTCCACGGTGATGGGGTGATGGATGGTGGCGATGGTGGGCATTAAGCGTCCGATCGCCCATATCCCGTAGGAAAGGCTCTGATTGTCGTGAATGATATCGAAACGGCCGCGGCGGCGGCGCAGAAATTGATAGGCCCGCAACCCGAAGGTGAACGGTTCGGGAAATCCCATGGTGGCGACGCCGATCCATTCGAGCAGATTGATGGGCTCGGAAAGTTCGTGCAGCGTGGGAATGCGGAACGGATCCTTGGGGTTGTACAGGTCCAGTCCGCGGATATGATGAACCGGGATATCGCCGTGAAGTTGCGGGTCCGGCGGGCCGCTTGCCACAAGGACGTTGTGGCCCAGGTCGGTCAAGGCCCGGGAAAGGTTTTTCAGGTAAACTCCCTGCCCGCCGCTGTGGGGGTTGCTCCTGTAGCTGACCAGGCAGATATTCAATTGTTTTTCATGTGTTTTCATAAATTGGCATTGCATTACAGGGGGGGATTGTCCCCGTCAAGTCATTTCTCGCCGGGATCGTGGCTCCCCCTGACATTGCCCGCAGAGAAAAATCATGAACCACAAAGGCACAAAGGATACAAAGGATATAAGGATGCAGGGGTTCAATCGCTCAAATTAGGGCTTGACCCTCCAGCGGGGCTTACATATCCTAAATCGGCTGTGGGAAATGACGGTTCTTGTATCGGTTTTCATCATTTTCTGATACAGATCGACCTATAGCCATGGGCGGGGCCGCTCCGGAGAAGCAATGCGATGTCATCCGGCTTGCCGCAAAAAAGGGGCGTTACAGGCGGACCTGCTGTCCGGGCATTGATGGAGCACAGACGGGCATGCAAGATCTTTCCACCTACGTTGGGCGTTTCAGAGGCAGGAAGAGGGCGGTAATTTGATGCGGGAAATGCGTTTTCACGGTCGTGGCGGTCAAGGCACCGTGGTGGCTTCGATTTTGCTGGCAAAGGCGTTTTTCAAAGCCGGCTACCATGTCCAGTCTTTTCCGGCTTTCGGTGTCGAAAGGCGGGGCGCTCCCGTGGAGGCCTATCTGAGGGTCGATCATGAAAAGATACTGCTGCGCACAAACATCGCCACGCCCGATGTGGTCCTGGTTCAGGACCGGCAGCTGTTAAAGACCGTGAATGTCGTCAAGGGCCTGAAAGCGGGTGGGTGGGTTCTGGTCAACACGCGGGATCCGCAGGATGGGCCCGATATCTATGCCGGATTTTGTTCTGCATTTGTCGATGCAACGCGTATCGGCGTCGAAAACGGTCTGGGGACGCGGACGCATCCCATCGTCAACACGGCCATGGTGGGCGCCCTGATCCGGATATTGGAAACGCCGCCTCTGGCGTGCCTGGAGTCGGCGATCCTCGAGCATATCGAGGTCGAGCCGGAAAGGAACAGGGCCGCAGCCATTCAGGCGTATGAAACCGTGCAGTTTGACCACTGATCTGTCGGCGAAGGGTCATACCCTCCCCGGTTAGCGGATTACTTGGGTTTATCGGGTTAGCGGGTGTAACCCAACAAACGCAACGCACACTGTCCACAACGGATTAGGATACCATGACCGAAATTGAGAACCGTAACGCTTGTAAGGTGCCGCGGTTGTTGCTGTCCAGATCGGACCGGTCGACCCGCGCGAACAAGACAGGCGACTGGCGCTTTGCCGTTCCCAGATATGAAAACAAAACCGCCCCCTGCGCTGCGGCCTGCCCTGCCGGGCTGAACATTCCCCGGATCGAAATGCTGGCGGCTACAGGAAATTTGGCACAGGCCTGGGACGACATCATGCTGGAGAACCCGCTTCCCGCGGTGTGCGGCCGGGTTTGTTTCCATCCCTGTGAAGACGCCTGCAACCGGGCGGGGTTCGACCAGCCCGTGGCCATTCATCACATCGAAGGGTTGCTGGGCGCGCATGCCCTGAAGGCGGGGTGGTTGCCCTCGGCCTGGCCGCAACCGGCCGGCGGCGCGCGCATCGCCGTTGTCGGGGCGGGACCCGCGGGCCTGTCGGCGGCGTATTTCCTGAACAGCCTGGGACATGCATGCCACGTTTACGAGTCCCGTGAAGAAGCCGGCGGCCTGCTGCGCTGGGGAATCCCCGCCTACCGTCTTCCGCTTCCACTCCTGCAGGGCGAGGTGTCGCGCCTGGAACGGCTGGGAGTGCGGATTCTCTGCCGCACACCCGCATCGCCGGACGTTGCCGGCACCGGCGATTACCAGGCGCTGGTCGTGAGCTGCGGCCACACGCGACCGGTGACACCGGCCATACCCGGACGGGAGCTTTTCATCGACGGGCTCGATTATCTGCGGCGGGTTCGGAGCGGGGCGGCGGAGGAATTCAAGGGCGATGTGGCGGTGATCGGCGGAGGCAACACCGCCGTCGATGTCGCCCGGACGCTCGTGCGCTGCGGTGCCAGACCGGTTATTGTCTACCGCAGGAGAATTGAGGACATGCCGGCATTCGGTGAGGAAAGAGAGCAGGCCCTCGCTGAGGGGGTGGCCCTGAAGGAACTTTCGGCCCCGGTCGCCTTACGGAAAGTCGACGGCGGCTTTGCGCTCGACGTACAGGCCATGCAGTTGACGGGAGGGATGTCCGAAGACGGGAGGGCGCGTGTGGAACCTGTCGCCGGGGCCACGGAAACCATGGACGTTCAAGGCGTGTTTGCGGCTACGGGAGCCGAACCCGACATCGCCTGCCTGCCTGGCCCGGGAAAGAGAACGGGGCGACTGCCGTTGAGTCACTGCCTGGTGGAGGGGGGCGCGATTCCGACGGTCTACAGTGGCGACCTGGCCAGTCCGGTGTTGAGCGTCACCCACGCGATCATGTCGGGCAAACAGGCAGCGATGGCCATCGACGTTTGTTTGAAGGACGGCATTGAAAATGTCATACCGCGGCTCGACGAATGCTCCCTCGGAGAGGGGCGCGGGGTCTCAATGGAAAAATACAGGCGGGGGAATGCGCGTGACGTCAGCTCTCACTGCGTACCCCTTGCCGAGATCAAGACGCATTACTACGACAGGACGGAACGCAATTTGCCGGCAACGCTTGCTCCGGAGCGGCGTGTGCACAGCTTCGACCCTGTCGAGGCCGGCCTGTCAAAAGAGGCTGCCATGCAGGAAGCCGGGCGGTGCTTCAACTGCGGCACATGCAACGGATGCGGCTACTGCAGCATCTTCTGCCCGGAGATGGCGGTCGAGCTGAGCGAACCCAATACCATCGATCTGGATTACTGCAAGGGGTGCGGCATCTGCGTGGAAGAATGCCCGCGCAATGCCATGACTCTGGAGGCGGGGGGCTTATGAAACAGGTGCTGGAAGGCAGTCATGCCGTTTCGGAAGCCGTCAGGCTGGCCAGGGTCCAGGTGGTTTCCGCATACCCGATAACACCGCAGACCCATATCGTGGAAGCCCTGTCAAACCACTGCGCATCGGGCAGCCTGGATGCGCGCTTCCTCTGTGTCGAGAGCGAACACTCCGCCCTGGCCGCTGTCATCGGGGCTTCCAGCGGAGGCGTGCGGGCCTTTACGGCAACATCGGGACAGGGGTTGGCCTATATGCACGAACTCCTGCACTGGGCATCTGGCGCACGCCTGCCCATCGTGATGGCCGAAGTCAATCGCGCACTGGCTCCCGGGTGGAACATCTGGGCAGACCAAACCGACAGCCTTTCACAAAGGGACACCGGCTGGATTCAACTCTATTGTGAAGACGGCCAGGAGGCGTTTGACACGATTCTCATGGCCTTCAGACTGGCCGAGAAGGTAAACCTGCCGGTGATGGTCGTGCTGGACGCCTTTCTGCTTTCCCACACATTCGAACCCGTGGACATACCGGATGAAAACACGGTGGACCGGTTTCTGCCGCCGTTCGAGCCCAACATCAAGCTGGACACCGCCGATCCCTACGCACTCGGACAGATGGTGGCGCCCGCGGCTTACATGGAAATGCGCCACAACATCCAGGAGGCCATGGCCTGCGTACCCGGCACCATGGCTGTCATAGAGGCCGATTTCGAAAAAGTTTTCGGCCGGCGGTATCCGGCGGTGGAGGCGGTGGCCTGCGGGGACGCCGATGTCGTGCTGGCCGTGAGTGGCACCATGGCGGCAACGTGCCGGCAACTCATCGCTCAGCTGCGATCGGAAGGCATCAAAGCCGGCATGCTGAAGGTCAAGGCGTTCAGGCCATTTCCGGGCGTTGCCATCCGCGAGGTATTGGCGGGAGTGCCTAAGCTGGCCGTTGTCGACCGCAACTTTTCATCAGGGGCTGGAGGCATCTTTGCCCGGGAGATTCGTGCGGAGCTCTGCAATCTGACCGTGAAGCCCCTGGTCTACAGCTACATTGCAGGCCTTGGCGGCCGGGACGTGACCCTGGACACACTGTCCCGAATTTTAAGGGAAACGATGAACACGGACATGCCGCCCGTGGAGAGCGTGTGGGTGGACTGCGGGTAGTCGTCTCTGGCCGGTAGCAGGTGGCCGGAGAAATGGGATAAGAAGGTAAGCGCGGCACTCGGGGAGATAGGTGACCGATGGAAATGGAATCAACGCTGAAAAAGGGCGGCGGTGAAACGGAGCTGATGCACCCGGGGCATGTGGCCTGCCCTGGATGCGGCGCGGCGATTGCCATGAAACTGGCGCTGAAGGCCCTCGGCCCCCAAACCATGGTGGTTATCCCCGCCTGCTGCTGGGGCATTATTGCCGGCGCCTATCCCCAGAGCTCTCTGGGGGTGCCGCTTTTGCAGATGGCTTTTGCCGCGGCAGGAGCGGCGGCCAGCGGCCTGAGGGCGGCGCTGGATGCCAGAGGAGAAGATGAAACCTTCGTGATGGCGTGGGCGGGTGACGGGGGAACTTTCGACATTGGTCTGCAGTCCTTGAGTGGGGCCGTGGAACGCAATGAAGATTTCATCTATGTCTGTTATGACAACGAAGCTTACATGAATACCGGTGTGCAGCGGAGTTCGGCCACGCCGTACGGTACGCGAACGACAACGACGCCGGGAGAGCAGTGGAAACGATCGGGTAAAAAAAACATCATCGAAATCATGGCGGCCCATCGCATACCCTATGCGGCAACCGCCAGCATCGCCTATCCCCATGACCTCATCCGTAAATTCAAAAAGGCGGCCCGACTGAAGGGTGGCTCACGCTTTATCCACCTGTATGCGCCCTGTCCCACGGGTTGGGGCATTCCGTCGGAGGTGTCCGTCAGGGTTGCCAGGCTGGCCGTCCAGACGAACAGCTTCCCGCTGTACGAAGTCGAGAACGGTTTGCACTACACGCTCAACTTCAAAGGGGATGCGCCCGTGGGCGACTATCTCGGTCCCCAGGGCCGCTTCAAACATCTTTCATCACAGGATATGGATGCGATACAAAAGCGTGTGGATGAAGACTGGGAGGTGCTGCTCAAGCGAATCGATAGCGTAAAACTGCTGAAGCAGCCGGCTGAAATGAGAAGCTATGACCGATACCGGGAACACTGAGCATGGATGAAACTTGTTCCGTAGTGATTAAACCTGAACGTTGCGGTAACCGGTATCATCATGCCGTCTCGAGGGACAGATCGGGCTGCGGCATCTTGGCACCCGTGTTCGCAAAGGCGATGGGTCTGCTCGCGTGCCTGTTTCTCGTGTGGGCGGCTTCTCTGGGGGCGGAACCCTCTGCATCCGTCAGGAGCCTGATGCAGGAGCCTGCATCCATGCTGGATTTGGGATTGTCGCGGCTGGACGAACAGTTGTACCGCAATCGCGGCATCCTGGTAAAAAGTGACGGCAATCTGTTCGAGCCGGAACCGTCGATGCGGGTGACGTATGACTGGGATGACAACCGGATTCAAATATTTATCAAGCTGACCCTGAATGCTCAGGTGAAAAAAACACCGCAGCGCATGGCCGCGGTTCGGTCGCACGTGGAGTTCCTGGCCACGTATCTGAGGGGCTTTCTGACCATGATGCCCTACGATCTCCTTTTCCGGCACAAGGGGTTCAGAAGCAAGGCGTATCCGGAAGATCTGGATCGGGAACTTGTGGAGATTACCGACATTCACATGACGGTCATAGACCACCGGCAGAACATCGTAAGCCGCTGCAGGGTACCCTTGGCCGGCAAGGAGATTATCTGGTCGAACATGGGCGGGTCTTGAGATGACACTTAACTGCAGCAACATCGCTTTTCAATACCCGGGCACCTCTGCGAACGTATTTCAAGGGCTTTCCTTCCGGTTGGAGAGACCGGGATTCGATGCCCTGTTCGGCCCGTCGGGCGTGGGGAAGACGAGCCTGGCAAGAATAATCGTGGGGGAGCTCGACGGCTATCACGGCGATATCCGTGTGGAAGGCATGTCCCGCCTCTTTTATTCCTACAACATGGAACGCCTGCCCGACTGGTCGAGCGTCGGCCGACATTTGGAAAAGATAACGCCGGCATCGAAAAGCGATCGAAAGGAAGCGCTGGTGGACGCTTTCGGGATGGCCAGCGTCATGGGACTGCGTTTTTCTCAACTTTCCCTGGGGCAGCAAAACCGCATCAATTTGATGCGCTACCTGCTGCAGGACTTCGAACTGCTCATCATGGACGAAAGCCTCGCCAACGTAGATGAAAAAACGCGTGAGAGCATCATCTTGAAGATCAAGGCCATGTACCCGGAAAGGTATTTTCTCTACATATCGCACAATGTCGTGGAGGTTTCCAAGTTCTGCCGTGACATCATCGTGCTGCGAGGCCCCGGGAAACAGCCGCAAACCGTTGGCTTGAAAGGCATCGATATGCGGAATCCCGAAGATCTGGACAGGGACAGGCTCGAAAAGACCATGCTGGAGATCATGAATGCTTCATAGGCGCATCTACCAATTTCTGATCATATTCGTGCTGGGAATCGTATTGCTTTTTGCGGTCAAGTATCTTTTCGGACTGTCCGACTACGTCATCCCCAGCCCCTCGAATATCAAGGATACGCTTGTGGCCGTGTACGCGAATTTCGGCCTGGATGTCGCCAACACCCTGTCGGTGGCGATCATCGGGCAGGTGGTCTCCATTTTTCTGGCGCTGCTGGTGGGGGTCCTGGGCCGGCGCACGACCTGGTTTGGATCTTTCATCAAGGTGGCGGCCTACAACGTTCAGGCCTATCCCATCGTTGCCATCGCCCCCATCATATTCATCCTGTTCGGCGACGGCTTTTTTTCCAGGTTGTTGATTGCGGCGATGATATGCTACTTTCCCATTTTGCTTTCCGTGCTGGGCATCATGTCCGAGCCGGTCAGGGAGATAGAACATTTCTACCGCGTTACCGGCAGGATGCGGTGGCAACTGGAGGTAAAGATAAGGGCCTTCGAAAATCTCGGCAAGCTGACCACGGTGATATCCGGGAGCGCTACGCTGGCCATGGCGGGGACCATCGTGGCTGAATTCATTGCGGCCAACGAGGGGATCGGTTACAGCATACGGGTCGCGCTGTACCAGAGCGATCTCGCCAAGATCCTGGTGGCCCTGTTTCTGATCGGCATCACCCTGGCTCTCTATCAGGGACTGCTGGAAGCCATGGGTGCGGTAATCCGGAAGGGGTGGGCCGGGGGACGGTAGCCGGTGGCCGGCGGTCAGTTGCCATGTCCACGAACGACAGGCTGCCGGTTTTTCGGACGTATACCTCAGCGTTGCAAAAGCCCGGGGGCCTCAGAATCAAGGCGTCTGAGGGTGACGTCGAAAGGTAGAAAAAAAAAGAGGTGGTGGCATGAAAACACGATGGATGGTTTGTTTGTTCGGTTTTTTTCTGGTAATCGTTCAGCTTTCGTCCGGCGGGCTTTTCGCTGCCGAAAATGGGAGCGCCAGGTTGACCTATCGTTTGAAATGGCTCTTCAATGCCAGCGTGGTCGGGGATCTGAACGCCGATGCGATGGGCTATTTCAAAGCGGCTGGGTTGGACGTAACCGTTAAGGAGGGCGGGCCGGAGCGCGATGCCATTCGCGAGCTGGAACTCGGATACGCCGATTTCGGCGTTGCTTCAGCCGATCAGGTAATCAGGGCACTGGCGAAGGGGTCGCCCGTGGTGGTCCTGGCCCAGCTTTTTCAGGTCAACCCTCTGCAATGGATCTATCGGCCGGATGCGGTTCAGATATCGGGGGTGGCGGACCTCAAGGGAAAAATCATCGGGGTGACCTTTGGCGGCAACGACGAGACCATCATGCGGACCCTTCTGGCCGGTGGCGGCCTGTCCGAAAAAGATGTGCAGATCTACAGTGTTCGGTACGACTACACCCCGTTCTATCGACATAAAGTGGATTTGTGGCCGGTATATATCAACAGCCAGGGTCCCATTATCAGTCAGAAGTTGACGCAGGCCGGCGAAAAGACCGCTTTTTTCAACCCGTCGCTTCACGGTGTGAAATTCGTGGCCAATTCGGTGGTGACATCGGCACACATGGTTCAGGAACGCCCGGATACGGCGAGGCGGTTCATCAAAGCGCTTTTAGATGGGTGGGAGGGGGCTTTCAACCCCCAACACGCGGAAGCCACCCTCAAAATGCTGTCGGGATTTGACAAGAACACCCCCCTCCCGATACTCGAGGAGCAGTTGACTATAACGCGGAAATTGATCAAACCGGAAGAAGAGGTGAAGATCGGCACTATCGATGTGGAGGCCTGGCGACAAACGGAACGCATCATGCTCGAACAGAAGCTGATCAAAACAGCGGTGAACGTGGAAAAGGTTCTGATACGACTGTAATTTCCGCAGTTGCAACACTGGGGGAAACGATGCGGATATCGAAAACATGACGCGTCGCATGCTGATTGCCTGTTTTCGAAGGGTCATTTTTTCGCGGTGAATTTCCGTGTCTGACACAAACGGCGTGGAGCGTTCGAAGTGGTAGCTAAACAGAAAACGGTTTCCGGAGATCATGCCCCTTTCTGGGAAAGGAAGACGCTGGGGCAGATGTCGCCCGAAGAGTGGGAGATGCTGTGCGACGGCTGTGGCCGATGCTGTCTCCAGAAGCTGGAAGACCGGAAAACCGGCAAGGTTCGTTATACATGGGTTTCCTGCTATCTTTTCGATACCCAACGGTGCCGCTGTACAGCTTACGAGAACAGAAGCCGACTGGTAAAAGGGTGTACTACCCTGACGCCCTCCCGGGTCAAAGCCTATCGATGGCTTCCCCGGACATGCGCCTATCGCCTGTTGGCCGGCGGCAAGCCGCTGCCCCCCTGGCACCCGCTGCTGACCGGGGACAAGGATTCCGTGCATGCAGCCGGCATATCGGTGAAGGGGCGCGCCATTCCCGAAGTCAATGTGCACCCGGACGATGTCGAGTACTACACCATAGCGGAACCTTTTTAATACAGAGGAGGGAAAAATGGATGACTGTATTTTCTGCAAAATAGTAAGGGGGGAAATTCCCAGCTTTAAAATCTATGAAGATGAACGGGTCTATGCCTTCGCGGACATCAACCCCCTGTCGGATGGCCACACCCTGATCATCCCCAAGGCGCATGCGGAGAATCTCGGGCAGGTATCGGAAGCGGATCTTACGGCCATCCATCTAACCTCGAAGAAGATATACGCCGCCATGCAGACCGCCCTGGGGGCCGATGCCGTCGCCCTGGTCCAGGCCAACGGGCGGGCTGTCAACCAGGTCGTGATGCACTACCATCTGCACCTGATTCCGAGGAAGAACAGCGAGCCGAACCTGGAAGTCACCAATTGGGAGATGATACCCGGGGATATGGAGGCCATCAAGACCGAGAGTGAGAAACTGGCGGCGGCGTTGCAGGCGTAGTCAGTGGTTGCAGTTCAGGGCTTCGACGCTGTGGGTTGAGCATCCTGAAGCCATAAATTCGAAACTTAGAAAGGAGAGATCATGAAAGAGATCAGCAAGGTGGGCATCGTCGGGTTTGGTGTCATGGGGGCCGCCATCGGTCTGAGTGCCGCGTCGTCCGGATACCGGGTCGTGTTCAAAGAGTTGAATGACGAACTGGTGGCATCCATGTATGACAAGTGGGTGGTCAAAGCCCTGGAAAAAAGGGTGGCCAAGGGAAAAATGACCCAGGCGGACATGGACGGGCTGACGTCCATGATTACCGGTACCAGCAGCTACGATGAGCTGGCCGACTGCGACCTGATTATCGAGGCGGCCATCGAAAAGATGGATCTCAAGATCCAGATTTTCGGGGAGCTTTCCGCAGCCTGCCGCAAGGATGCCATTATCGTCAGCAACACGTCCACGTTTCTGATCGAAAAGCTGATGGAAAGGGTGGAAAACCCGGAACGCACGGCCGGGGTGCACTACTTTTTTCCGGCCAATGTCAACCGTCTGGTGGAGGTGATCCGCCAAAAGCAGACCAGCGACGCCACTTACGAAAGCCTCATGCACTTTGCCGAAAAATGCCGCAAGGTGGCCATCTCGGTCAAGGATTTCCCCGGGTTCGCCATTAACCCGGTATTCATTTCCAGCTACATGGTGCTGGATTCGTTTCTGGGCGACACCTACAACATCGCCACCCTGGAAAGTATTTCCCAGGAGGCGCTCAACGTGCGGTTCGGCATCATGTGGGTGCAGAACGGCTCCGGCATCGGCACCTGCTATCACGCAGGCGCTTCCATGGTCGCTTATCTCCATGACAGCGATGTCGGCTACCCCCTGATGCCGGATGCATTGGAGGCGCAGTTTGAAAGCGGGAAACCGTGGAACCTCGAGGACGGGGAGGTGCTGGCGGATGAGGCGGCCCGCAAGGCGGTCAGAGACAGCCTGCTGGGGAATATTTTCACCATTTCCGCGCACCTGATCGAAAGAGACGTGGTTTCCATAAAGGATCTGGAGCTGGGAATATGCACGGCCCTGGCGTGGCCCAAGGGGCCCTTCAGCATGATGAATGACCTGGGGATGGAGGAAAGCGCGCGGCTGGTGAACCTGGCGGTGGAAAAAGGATATTATAAGATGCCGCAGACCTTTGCCGGGGGGGTGCCGGATCCCTGGAATGTATAATCCCAACCCGGTTAAACCGGAAAAGATAAAGATCATTTATCACGAAAACACGAAAGTCCAAAAACACGAAAAACCATGAAAATTTTCGTGCCTTCGCTATAGCTGACGACTTGTCATGAAGCAGACGGACTACTATAACGTGCTGGGTGTAGATCCCGGCAGCGATCCTAAAAAAATTCGGACCGCATACCGGGATCTGGCCTTTCAATACCATCCGGACCGCAACAAGGGAAATCCGGAAGCTGCCGACAGGATGAAACGGATCAACGAGGCCTATGCCGTGCTGTCGGACCCCGAAAAGCGCAAGGCCTACGACGGATTAAGACAGCAGTACGGGGATGCGGCCCGGACCCGTTTCAGAAAGGCTTACACCGAGAAGGACATCTTCAGCAATTCGGACATTCATCATATTTTCGAGGAAATGGCCCGGTCCTTCGGGTTCCGCAGTTCCGACGAGGTGTTCAAGGAGTTCTATGGGAAAGGATTCCGTTCCTTCGAGGTTCGCAGGCCCGGTCTTTTCGGCGCCGGTTTTTTCTTCTTCGGGACTCCCGGAAAAGGCGGTATGAGAAAGGGGCGGTTGCCATCCGGTGGTGGGCCGCTGGCCATGCTGGCCGGTCAGCTGCTCAGGAAGCTTTCCCAAAACGCTTCACCCGAGAAGGGGGGCGATCTGTTCGAGACCATCGTTTTGGATGGCGAAACAGCCCAAAACGGCGGCCCATACGCCTTTTTTCAGAAGACCGACAAGAAGAAGCTGATCATTAAAATTCCGCCGAAGGTGCGTGACGGGCAGAAGATACGCCTTGCCGGCCGGGGGCGTCCCGGCAGGGGCGACAGTCCGGCCGGCGACCTTTACCTCAAGGTTAAAATAAGACGCCCCCTTCTGCAGCGGCTTAAGAAGATGATCTCAGATCGATAACACGAAAAAATGGAACTTTTTCGTGTTTTTTCGCTTTCGTATTTTCGTGATTGTTTTTAACGTCAGGCTTTCCCCATCATTTTGAGAAGCAGTGCATTCTGAACGTGCATTCTGTTTTCAGCCTCATCGAAAACGACCGACTGTTTTCCCTCGATAACCGCGTCGGTGACTTCCAGACCCCTTTCGGCCGGAAGGCAGTGCAGAAAGAGGGCATCTTTTCCGGCAGCCGCCATGACGGCCTCATTCACCTGGAAGTTCCGGAAGTATTGCAGCCGTTTTTCTTTTTCATGCTTTTGCCCCATGGACGCCCACACATCGGTGTAGACGACATGGGCGCCTTCGACGGCATCCAGAGGATCATGGGATATGTCGATTCGCGAGATGCCGGCCTTGCGGGAAGCCTCAACGGTGGCCTTGTCGGGCATGTAATTTTCCGGGCAGGCGCAGACAAAATGCAAAGGGATCCTCTGGGCCAGACGCAGCCACGAGTTCACGATGTTGTTGCCGTCGCCGACGTAAACCACCTTAAGATCGTCCAGATTCCCACGATGTTCGAGAACCGTCAAAATGTCGGCCATGATCTGGCAGGGGTGATTGTAGTCGGTCAGGGCGTTGATGACCGGTACGGACGCGTATGCGGCCAGTTCCAGAATGTGGTCGTGGTCGAACAACCTGGCCATGATGACATCGTTGTAACGGCTGACAACACGCGCGACGTCTTTGACCGCTTCCCGTTTGCCGATCTCGATGTCGGACGGTCCCAGGTAAATGGCGTGACCGCCCAGCCTGTAGAATCCGGTTTCAAAGGAGAGGCGGGTTCTGGTCGACGGTTTGGTAAAGATCATGGCCATGCTTTTCCCCTCGAAGGGAGCGTAGGCTTCACCCGATTTCAGCTTGGTCTTGACTTCCTGGGCGAGTTCCAGGATTTCTTGGATTTCGAGGGCGTCAAGATCGGTTATGTGCAGAAAGTCGCGTTTCACAACTCCTCCTATGGTATCGAAAACCGGTCTTGGTTTTTTCCGGGCATGACGGTAGCGCGGTAATCAAAGGTGCGGCCCCCGTCCGGGCGCCGATCGTTTCCGACACCGGGATCAATTCATGCCGGGGAATGCATCCTCATATTCGGGGGGGCCACTGAGGCCATATACCCGCACCGTCCGTTCATCGACAGGCTTTATGACCAGGTAGTTCCAACCCGTGTACAGGTACCCGTATAATTCGCCGGATGGGCTGTCGATGGCGTAGAGTTGCTGAAAATAACCCGGGAAGAGGCTCCGGTCGATGCTGTCGATTACCCCGGCGATCGTTTCGGGGTCGTCGATTTTCTTCCAAAGTTTCCCTTCCGGCCGGATATGTTTGTCGTCAGATTTCGGATCGAAGAGGATGCCGGAAACGAGTCGTTCGCTATTCCCGTAATAATAGACGTCGTAGTCCCCGGAATGAGAGACGAGATCCTTCAACAGGGCATTCTGCTCCTCATTGGAGGTCGCCGAGAGTTTCCCGTATCCTGCGCATGCGGTCACGGCGACCAGGAGGATCAGCACTTCCATGGCCGTGAATATCACTTTTTGATTTTTCATATCGCCAACATAATCACGATTCTGCTGATTTCAATCCATTAGGCATTCAGGGACTGCAGGGACCGACCGGATGGGGTCATCGCTTTCCCAGGGCCTTGCGCTCGGCCGACAATTCCGCGAGAAGCTCCTTCAGCTGCCAGTTTTCCGAGGTGGATGTCAGGGTGGCCCACAGTGCCGGTTTCATTCCGGTTTTCCGGCATACGGCCATGAGGACGTGCAGTTTTTTTTCCGTAATGCCGGCAACGATGATCGCACGCGGCAAGGTCGATGAGATCCCCCGGCCGGCTTCCGGCGGCAGGGTAAAAAGATCGCCCAGACGGCTGTCTGCCTGCTGTTGCGTCGCCCAGACGACCGGGATGTTTTGCAGACCGGCCATGGCGAGCACGGCTTTGAATTTTGATTGCGCCTCCGACGGAAACCCGCATAGGACTAGTTTTTCTGGGCCGTACAGGGCCCGGTCGGTTCGAGTCACTTTTTCAAATTTCGCATCTGCCATGCTCATATACTCGACTTGCGTGTGGGTAAGGGGCCTTCTCCCATTGGAACCGGCTGTTCCGTTGTCACCTGCATTAGAAAGATTCGACTCAGATTACACCAAGAGCGAATTGGTTTCAAGACGCTATTTACGCCATCCTTGCAAAAGCCTGAGGGCTTCAGCGTCAAGGCGTCTGAATACAAAAAACAAGCTATTAGAGTGGTTGCCAGAAAAAAACGCTCCGAATGGCGTGTCTCTATTGCGGAATAGACTTATGGCAATCGGTAGAGATCTGCTCTTAATTCTTGTCGTTGATTCAAGCTTGGCTTACCCCAACGTTCGGACGATCGACCGGTCTATCTCCCGTTGATTACCTGTCAACCAGTGCATTAGCCCGATGTTGTGGTAGATGAAGGCGTAATACTCGTCATCGTCCGGCTCTGCTGCATTGTAAAAGTCGACCAGGTCCCAATTGAGAACATAAAGATTGGCGATCGCCAGCATGGCCGTCAGGTATTTTTTTTCCTGGGCGGTCAAGGGGTTGACATGGCTGAACTGCCGGCATGCCTGGTTGTAGGTCTGCAAAAACAGGCTGAATTTGTCCTGCCGCAGCGCAACCACTTGCTGATCCCAGATACTGGTGAAATAGACCAGGCCCAGGGCGATATCGAACAGCCGGTAGTCGATTTTCGACCAATCAAAATCGAAAATGCCGATGACTTTTTCATCGTGATATTTCAAATTTCCCGGGTGGTAGTCACAGTGGACCGGCAGTTCGACCATGCCCTGGAAGGCTGATTCCAGTTCAACCAGATGCCTCACGGTCGTCAAGATGGTTTCGAAATTTTGTTCGAACAGCCGATCGCAGCGACGTTCCTCGCGCCGGCGATAAAAGGTGGACCAGCTTGTTTCGAACGTGGGCAGGAAGGTCATGATTTTGGGCTGCACCCGCTTGGCTCCGGGGGGCGGTGTGAAGCCATGCCCGCAGTGGTGGAGATGGGCGAGAACCCGGGCGGCACTGGCGAATTCCCTGTCGGTGAGATCGGTATGGGTCCATGAATATTTGTCTTCTCCGTCAAGAAATTCGAACAGCGCCCATAGCGCCCGGGCGCCGTTGTGGTTTTCGGGCGGGGGCGTACGCACAAGGGTTTCGCCGCTGCTGCCGGGAACGACGGCGGCCGCCTTGGTAAAGCCATTGGAACGCAGGTGATCGACCAGGGCGTGTTCGAAGCGGATCTCTTTTTCGGCGACATGAGGGTTGTACAGCCTCAGGAATAAACGCCGATTTCGCGGGGCATCCGCCATCCAGACCGCATAACTTTTGTTGCAATATCCGCCCGTGATTCCCTCGACGCGGGTCAGTTTGCCGAAATCGTAATGGCTCTCCATCAACCGGCGGATGGTTTGCGTGAGAGCGTCGTTGTTCAATTCCGAATGAAGGTTCATGGCGTATCGATCCTCTCAAGAAAAGAGAACGAAATCTCTGGGACTCGGTTAGCTCGACGAGAGAAAAACGACCCCTGTCAGGAGGCCGACAGACAGTGTGAACGCATTTTTTCATAGAACGGCAGATGATGTTCATAGTACTCGCGCAAGCGTGGCCTGTCGTCCAATCCGAAATCGAAGGTTTCCATGTTTTTCTGGATGCCTGAACTTTCCGTGGCGTCCACGTGCCACTCTTTCCACGAGTCCCACGCCTGGATATGGCGCCCGGCTTCCCATTGCATGGCTTCGGGTATGAAAGGAATGCCGACGGCCTCGCAATAGGCCCGGGTAACGCCGTCCGGGTCGTCTTCGAGCGCATCCGCGTCGATGATAACGGGCGTTTTACCGGTTATTTCCCTGACTTTCATGAACAGGTTGTACTCCAGTTCAATGCCGATTTCCTCGCTGGTGACATCCGGGTTCATGACATAGTTGGACAAAACGGTTTTCTCGGGATCTCTGATCAAAAAGGTGTTGGTCATCTGTTTGAGAAAGTCCGGGTCTTGGACGACATGATCGTAGGGGTGGTAGCACATGTCCTTGAAAAAAACCGGCGTCTGCTCGGCTTCGCGCAGGATCCAGCTTTTGATGTCCGGATAGCTCATGGGGGCGCTGGGGTCGATGTGCTGGCCGGGGCAGTCGACCCGTTTTTCATACACATAGTAAAGGGCACTGAAAGGTTCGTGCAGGACCTTGAAATCGTTTCTCTCGATGAAAATGCGCTCGAACCCGGTTGAGATGGATCTGGGGTGTACCCAGAAAGCGATAATCTGGTTCATCGGTACCTCCTTTTCACTGGTGATCAGGTAAATACAGCAGGGTGTTTTTGCGAGCCGGTCGTGACATCATCGCGCCGACCCGTCACATTCAATCCTTCTCAGCTCAGCAATTTCTGTGCCACACGGCACAGGTGGCGGTGTCGAACACCCGGCATAAAAAATCTATTAAAATCAGTCA
Source organism: Deltaproteobacteria bacterium (assembly GCA_022340465.1). NCBI lineage: Bacteria > Pseudomonadati > Myxococcota > Myxococcia > Deltaproteobacteria bacterium. The sequence continues at coordinate 94,916 of JAJDNW010000130.1, forward strand.
GTAAGTGCTTCCGGGGCGTGCCCGGTGGTGCTCTGAGCGGCTCGATGTTTTTTTTATGATGCCGTATGAATCATAATTGAATTATTATATAGAAAATAGCCCTAATTTTAACCATTCGTTATTATAGGGTATAGTAATAAAAATATTTTTCTTAATTTAAAAATGAATTAATCAAGTCGATATAGGGTCGATCCTTTGCGGTTGATCCGTGATTCTTTGCGCGAAGCACCGACATATTTCCGGATCAGGCGGTGGGCCTTGCTCTGGCTGATGTTTAAATAAGCGGCCACCTTATAGGAGCTTTTCAGCATGTGGTAGGCTTCGACGACCAATTTGCGGGTAAGGCTTTCCAGAGCCGCGTCGAGGCCCTGGGGGGCGCCGTCCAATTGAAATGTAGTGACGGTTTGCCTGGAGAACGCCGGTGGCAGATTTCCCGGCTTGACTTCACCGTTGTCGACCGTGGCGGCGACCAGTTCAGTGGTGTGCATGAGTTCCCTGATATTGCCGGGCCAATGGTATGCCAGCAGGGCATCGGCTGTCTCGGAAGACAGGGTGTGAATTTTTCCGAACTGCTTGTCGAATTGACCGAGGTAGTAGTTGGCCAGCGGCAGGATATCCTGGGAGCGCTCTTTCAAAGGGGGGATTTCGATTTCGATCACCTTGAGGCGGTGGTAGAGATCACTCCTGAAGGTCTGGTTGGCCACCATGGCATGCAGGTCCCGATTGGTGGCGCAGATGATGCGGATGTCCAGCGATTTGGTCCGGTTTCCCCCAACGGGCGTGAGCTGTCTCTCCTGAACGACTTCGAGCAGTTTTGCCTGCAGGTGCAGGGGAAGTTCGGCGATTTCATCGAGCAGCAGCGTCCCTCCGCCGGCCAGCTCGATCCTGCCGATGCGGCCTTTGGGGTGGGCGCCGGTGAAGGCGCCGCCGGCATAACCGAACAGTTCGGTTTCGATCAGTTCGTTGGGAATAGCGGCACAGTTGATGCTTACAAAGGGATGCTGCGATCGATGGCTGACTTCATGAATGTATCTGGCGAGGACCCCTTTTCCGGTGCCGGATTCGCCCAGGAGGATGACACTGGCGTCGATCGGTGCGATCTGAGAGGCGTAGGCAATCAGCTCCTTGAACCGGGGGCTCTGCCCGATCAGGCCGAAGGTGCCCACGTCGGAATTCAGTTTTGGGTTGATTTCATCCCGAAATTCCGACACCAGCCGGTTGGCCTTTTCCAACTCCTGCTTGATGATTTCCAGCTGGGTGATGTCCCGCGCGTTCTGAACCACCATTTCAAGCTTGCCGTTTTCACTAAATACCGGTGTCGCCGTCACCAGCAGGGTTTTGCCGATGTTGGTTTTCTGGACGATGTTGACCTGCCGCCTTTCCCGCATGACACGGTGAATGATGGGGGGGGAGTAGTACCCCTCGTCGACCAGGGATTCGGCCCTGCGGCCCAGGACATCGGCGGATTTCAACCCGTAATGGCGTTCGCAGATCGGGTTTACATAGATGACGACGCCCCCGGCGTCGGTGACGAATATTTCGTCGTAGGAGCTCTCGAGTATTTTGAACAACGTATTGCGCTGAAGGTCTGCGACCCTTTTCATCTTGCCTTCTGAACGAGTTGGAGGAGACGGTTAAAGCCGTTGGCCTGACGGCAGCTGCCCAACGATTGGTCATCCATACTTAAACGATGCTGTTTTTTGTGTCAAGCTTTTGAAAAAATGGCATCCATTTGATTTTATGAATTATAATTGATAGTTATGCTTTTAGATCCCTTCATAAAGCACCGGGCAGGGTTCAATAATGAAGGAGGTCATTAAGACGAAAATAAACGCTGTCGGATGTGCATTCCCCGCCCGCTATCATCTGTTCGTGCGGGCCACATCCCGAAGGTAGGCCTCTGCCGGTAAACAGAGCCCCTGCAGCAGGATGCTTTCCGACGGCACGAAACCGGCCCACACCACCTCCCGGTTGTCGATGGAAATGGGTGTGTCCTTTTCCAGGGTCATTTCGAAAATGTCGACGGTCTCCCGCCTGTAGCAGACCGTAAAACGGTACTGCCGGGCGTGCCTCAGCTGGTTGGGGTATGCGGTGATCCCCACCTCTTCTTTCAGTTCCCGAACCGCGGCCGCTCGCGGTTTTTCCCCGCCTCTGACGTATCCGCCCGGGAAGGTGTATCCCCGGCGATAGCTGTTTTTGACCAACAGCAGCCCGCCCTCTCCCCGGATAACGACATTCACCCCCCTGACGGCGGGCCTGAATAGGAACGCAAACACGGTCAGGCCCGCATGGGCGAGCTTATATGCCCTGTGAAACAGCGTATCGGGGATTTTTTTCATTTCGAACAGGTGGTTGACCTTCAGGCTTCGCTTTCAGCTACGCCCGACAAGCCTGAGGACGTTATATCCAGCGCTGCCACGCCTCGGCGTGGTTGCTGAGGATTCGAATCCGACTTCGCTCTGCGGGCTTCGCCGGGACGGGGTAAAATAGTAGGACTTCACCTTCAGGCGTCTGGCTCTGAAGCCCTCAGGCTTTTGCAGCGCTTAGGCAAAAGTATCGACTGCGGTCTAGTTGCGCGGCTTTTTACGCCGCTCCTCACCGCTGCGGCGGTCGCTGTTTTTGCGCTGTTCCTCACCCTGGTAGATCTGTTCCACATAGGGGGTGATGAACTTCAGGCGCCTTTCGGAACCCGACCGTCGTTGTTTATCGTTCGTTGACGTTCTTTTGTTCATGGTGCGGGGATATTAGCGGGGTCTTAAAAGGCTGTCAATAAAATTCACGACCCCAGGGCCTAGTTCAGAGCGGCGCCAAGACCGATGCTTTTGCCGATGAAATGGATCCTGATATCCGCTTTGCTGAAAATGCCGGCATGGCTCCTGATGACGTTTTTACCGAAAAAATGGACGTGGTTCAGGTCCGAGGTGTTGATGAAGACGTTGAAGCATTGGTCACCGTCTTTTTTCAAAAGATTGAGTAGCTCGGATGCGGAACTGCCATCGAAGTCGCCTGACAGTTTCAGGTGCAGGCTTTCGCCGGTGCGGTGCTTGAATATTTTGAAATTGTTTGCCATGGCACACCTCCATTCGGGTTCCTGATTCCAACCGCCGGGAGCGGCGGTCATCCGCGCGGAAATAGGTTTCTCATGGGTGTGAAAACATGAAAAAATATGGATTATATGCTTGTAATGCAACAGGCGTGCCGAATGCTATAAATAATAAAGTTAAAAATGACAGGCAGTTGAGATTGTCGAGCTATAACAAGAACAGATGATTGGGATATAAATTACTCAATTTTGCTGAGGTTTGTTTCATATGTAAAAAATATTACATAAAAGTGGACGACATTTTCTTTTTTTAAAATCAATTTGTCACGCTTTCTACTATATATTGTGTTGTTTCTGTTGGCGGATCGACCGGGGGATGTTTCATCAATGCGCTGAATTGCGACGGCGGGCGCATTGCCGGTTTGCTGCGGGGAGTGTTCAATCGCTATCGAAATCGGGATTGGGTCGTTTCGATAGCGATTTCGGATTGAATGAGGCTCTTCGATCGGACGATACCAAGCGACTCGCCGCGGGGGGGAGGGCGTTTGGAGGCGACGTTAGTTCTTGCCCGATTTTTCTGCCGCCTGCCTTTCTTTGTGCAGGACGGAATCGATGGCGGCGTCGAGTTCGTCGATGGTCAGGACGTCGAGGGCCTGGCGGACCTCCTGCGGGACGTCGCTGAGGCTGACGCTGTTTTTAGAGGGCAGCACCACGGTGCGCACGCCGGCGCGGTGGGCGGCCAGCAGCTTTTCCTTGATCCCACCCACGGGCAGGATGCGGCCGGTCAGGGTCAGCTCACCGGTCGTGGCGGTTTCGCGGCGGCAGCAGCGGTTGGTGATCAACGATATCAGCGCCATGGCGATGGGCAGCCCGGCCGAGGTCCCGTCCTTGGGGGTGGCGCCGGCCGGCACGTGGATGTGGAGGTCGTGCTGCTCGAAAAAATCGTCGGCGATGCCGTAACGCCGGCTGTTGCTGCGGATGTAGCTCAGGGCGGCCTGGGCCGATTCTTTCATGACCGAACCCAGGGAGCCGGTCAGGATCAGGTTGCCGCTGCCCCGCATCTTGGTGGCTTCGATGAAGACGATTTCTCCGCCCGCATCGGTCCAGGCCAGGGCCGTGGCTACGCCCACGCGATCCTTTGCCTGGGCAACCTCGAAGAAAAACTGCGCCGGTCCCAGGTAATTTTCCACGTCTCCCTCCGCGATCACGTCGGTCGACTGGTGCAGGTTGCCGTCGAGCCGGTTCAGGGCGATTCTACGGCACATGGCGGCCAGTTTGCGCTGCAGGTTGCGCAGGCCGGGTTCGCGCGTATAGTCGCGGATGATCTTACGCACGGCGCCCTCGTCAAAACGGACCGGATCGTCGCGCAGTCCGGCGGCCTTGAGTTCCCTGGGGATCAGATGATTGAAGGCGATGCGGACCTTTTCGTCCTCGGTGTAACTGGACAGCCACAATATCTCCAACCGGTCCAGCAAGGGGGGCGGAATATTGTCGAGGTGGTTGGCGGTGGCGATGAACATGATCATGGACAGGTCGAAGGGCACATCCAGATAGTGGTCCATGAAGTGGGGGTTCTGCTGGGGGTCCAGGATTTCCAGCAGGGCGTCCGCCGGGTCCCCCTTGAAATCCTGGCCGATCTTGTCCAGTTCGTCCAGCATGAAAACCGGGTTGTTGGTTTCGCAGCGGCGCAGTTCCTGGATAATCCTGCCCGGCAGGGCGCCCACGTAACTGCGCCGGTGACCGCGCAACTGGGCCTCGTCCTTCATGCCGGCCAATGAGATGCGCACAAATTTGCGCTGCAGGCTGCGGGCGATAGACATGCCCAGGGAGGTCTTGCCGGTTCCCGGCGGGCCCACGAAACACAGGACCGGCCCGGCCGCTTTCAACTTGTCCCGGTTGGGTGCCAGCGCCTTTTTTACCGTGCGGCGTATGTCGTCCAGCTTGAGCGGCTTGGCCAGGAATTGATAGGAACCTTTTTTCATGGCTTCCACGGCGGTGGGTACGGTGGCGTAGCCGGTGATGATGATGACTTCGGTATCCGGGTGGTCCTGTTTGGCCTGCGCCAGCAACGTCATGCCGTCCACCTTGTCCATCTTCAGGTCGGTGAGGATCACGTCGAACCTGTTTTGGACGAGTAAATCGAGCGCTTCGGCCCCGTTTCGGGCCGTAAGGACCTCGTAGCCCTCCTTTTCCAGCACGTGCTCCAGGTTCATGCGCGTCATTTTCTCATCGTCGACCACCAGCATCCTGGGGCGCCGCGTGGCGTGCAGGATCCGCACGGCCAGATGTTCCAGGATGCGGAGCTTCAGGTCCTCCAGCCCGTAATGCTCGGAATCCAGAATGGATTTGGCTGCCTCCAGGTCCAGGCGGTCTTCGCTTGACCGGTCCCAGGGCAGGCTGGTCAAAAAATCGACGTAATTGATACCGATGGTGTATTCCGCGCTACCGGGGCCCATTTTCGCGATGCGGTCGATCTCCTTGGAAACGGATTTGAGGACATCCGGCGGCATGCCGGCGGTCTGAATCGCCTGGTGCATTTCATCGATTTCCGTAAAACCAGGAGTAACGTCGTTTTCGTCCTTTTTGAACAGCCTCATGTTTTTCTCTTCGTCTTCCGGCGGCGGGCGTTGTTTTCGTACCTAATTTGTTCAAATCCCATCATGTTTAGCATTTAGATATTCGAGATTGGAATTTCCGGTTTGACCGGGCTAGAGCCTTTGCCGTCAATTGGAGTGGAAGCATATCACACAAGTATGCGCTCACCAACCCCATTCAGGATTTTCAAGTGATGCGCTAGGGTATTAAATGGCCAATCGTTATCGTTGCACATTGCAACGGTCATCCGAACATTGTGTAACAGTTACAACTAATTGAAATAGTTTGATTTATATAAGATATGGGTATGCCCGTTGCAAAAAGCAACGGCCGCCGAAAATCGCCATTCGGGGCATATTGTATTTTTATCAATTAATTTCAAGCGGTTAAAATATATTTCGCGGCTTGGCACAGAAATTGATTAGGTATAGTGCACGGAGCGGCCATTCATGCCCGCTTCAAAACCAATGGAGGTGAATGAAATGCAGACTTTGATGAAATTCATGGCACGTCTGGAACGTTGGATGGTGGCGGCCACTTTTGCGGAGGCCGGCTGTTGGGACACGGCCCGCTGGTTTATGGACGAGGAAAAGCGTTATGCCCGGCATCACTCCCGGGTCCAGGCCTCCGTCTCGACCAATCAGCGTCCTACCCTGCGCATGTGAACAGACGCATTTTTTACCGAAGGAGTGGTCGATGAAAACAATCTTGTTGGCTGTCGAGGGGATGGCGGCCCATAAAAACGCTCTGGATTACGCCCTGGACCTGTGCGAACCCGTGCGAGCCGGACTGGACATCCTCCAGATCGTTCGTCCGCGGCGGTATTCCGCAGGCCTGAGCAAAATAAAAAGGGGCATTTACCGCGCCCGCGATCTGGTGGAGGACGCTATGGTCACGGCCACCTATGCCCAGGCCGGAACGCCTGAACTTGCCGATGCCCTGCGTGCCACGGCTGAACGACGGGTAAAAGAGCTGATTCCGGACAACATAGACACAACCGTGGGCTATAATTGCGTCGTCACCGGTGAAGACCCCGATGCCGTACTCGAACGCTATGTTGAAGAACACCACAACATCATCCTGGCCATCTACGATTCGCTGAGATTCGGACGTAAAACCGCATCGGCGCCCGCACCGGCGGCGGAGCTCGTTTCCGGCTTGTTGAGCAGACTGGCCATACCCCTTGTGTATGTCAAAGACTTGGTACCGAGACCAAAAGAAGAAGGAGGCCAACGTGGGAACCTTTCTAGATAGAATTAAATCACGCACCAAAACAATCGTGGGCAAAGTGGAGAAAACCCAGGAGGACATCACCTTTGCCCAGGCAGGCCACCCCCTGGTGGAAGAAAAGCAATTCAAAGCGGCCGAGCCCGCCGTTTCCGGGAAACTGCTGGTTGTCGGCCACGAGACGATGTTTTCACAGAAGGTGATCGATTACGCCCTGGATATGGCCCGGCGCATGTCCTACGAAATCGTCGCCCTCAATGCAGCGCCATTATCCTGCAACGCATTCAAGCCTTTTGCCGCCTCCCAGAAAAAATTGTGCGATGAATTCCAGCAGCTGTCGGCGGAAAACGTAAAAAGTTTCAAACAGGACGCCGAACGGGTGGGCATTCCTTTCTGCCATGTGGTCAAATTCAGCGAGCCGGAAAAAGCCCTCGAAATGATCCAGCGGGAATACGACCATATCGATTTCGTCATCAGCGACGAACAACCGGCAGCTTCCGAAGAACGCGTCTCCGACGCACAGCGCCCGAGCCAGCAGGTTTACGTCTATTCCATGATTTGACACGCAATCGGCACCCCCCTCGAAATGCTCAGGTCAGGGAACGTCGGACCGCAGCGTTTGACGGAGGGGAGCGTCCGTTTCACAAAAAGCGGACGTGTGCACGGATGTGCCAAAAGGAGGGAAAAATGCATTTTCAATTCTATTTAGGCATCGGACTCGTTCTGCTGCTGATGGGCCTTTGCTTCTATTTTCGCAAAGAAAGTAAATAAACCGGACTTATCGGAAGCGGTTTGGAAATGTCAAACCGCTTCCTGACGTTGTTTCCGGTGCGGGCGATGCCCCGGCACCGGCTTTTGGGAAAGGACTTTTGTTAATGACGCCTGAAATGGTACTCACTCTCGTGATTCTGGCATTTGCGGTGATTCTGTTTATTTTCGAATGGGTCCGAGTCGACGTGGTCGGCATTATCATGATGGTTTTGCTGCCCCTGACCGGTCTGATTTCGGCCAAGGAAGCATTTGTCGGCTTGAGCAGCAACGCGGTCGTGTCCATTATCGCGGTCATCATCATCGGCGCAGGTCTGGACAAGACCGGTGTCATGAACCAGGTGGCCGGGCCGATTGTCAAATTCGCCGGTAACAGCGAAAACCGTGTCATCAGCCTGATATCGGGCACGGTGGGTGTCATCTCCAGCATGATGCAGAATATCGGCGCGGCAGCCTTGTTCATGCCGGCGGCTCAACGGATCGCCAAGCGCATGGATATACCCGTTTCGCGCATTCTCATGCCCATGGGCTTTTGTGCCATCATCGGCGGCACGGTCAGTCTGGTGGGGGCCAGCCCGACCATTCTGCTCAATGACCTGATGGTACTGGGCGGCAAAAAACTGGAGCCGTTCGGCCTCTTCACCCAGACACCCATAGGGCTTTGTCTTTTGGCCACGGCCATTATTTACTTTTTGGTTTTCGGCCGGCTGGTACTGCCCGCGGCCAAGGGAGAAGCCGATCGCGGGGTCACCGCTTCCCTGATGGGGGTGTACAACGCCCTGGAAAGCGCCTTCGAGATCCACCTGCCGAATAATTTCGACGGACCGAAAACCCTGGCCGAACTGGACATTCGCGGCAAATATCTGGTGACGGTGGTGGCGATCAACCACGCCCGCAAGCGGGACAAAAACCTGGTGCCGCACAGTTTCGACAACATCATGGGCGGAGACGACATCGCTGTGGTGGGCCGGGAGGACAACGTTCGCCGCCTGGCTACCGACATGGGATGGGAAATCAGGCCGGGACTGGAAGCATTCGCAGAAATCCTGGCCCGCACCAGTGCCGGCATGGCGGAAACGGTGGTTTCGCCCCGGTCGGAGCTGATAGGCAAAACCATGAGCGAGGTGAACTTCAAGGACCTCTACAACCTGAATCCCCTGGGGCTGATCAGGGGGAGGCGTGTTTTCTACAGTGGACTGACCAAGATTCCCTTGAGCATGGGCGACACCTTGCTGCTGTTCGGCCCCTGGGACCGCTTTCATATTCTGAAAAATCAGCCCCAGCCCCGCAGCCTCACCTTTGCCACGCCCCTGGAGGGAGAAATCCTGCGGCCGGAAAAGGCCAAGCTGGCGGTCATGTGGCTGGCGTTGGCCCTGGCGCAGATCATTTTCCTCAAGGTGCCCCTGGCCGTGGCCCTGATGTCCGGCGCACTGGGCATGATCATCACGCGTGTCCTGACCATCGACGAAGCCTACCGCTCTGTGGACTGGATGACGGTGTTTCTCCTGGCGGGGCTGATACCGCTGGGCATGGCTTTCGAGAAGACCGGCACCGCCGCGTTCATCGCCAAAAATCTCCTGGGTATTCTCGGCTCGCCGTCACCCATCGTGCTCCTGGGGGCCGTAGGCGTTTTGACCTCCTTTTTCACCCTGGTTATCTCCAATGTGGGTGCCACGGTGCTGCTGGTGCCGCTGTGCATGAACATGGCGGTGATGGCCGGGGGCGACCCGCGCATGGCTGCCCTGGTTGTGGGGCTTTCGGCGTCGAACACCTTCGTGCTGCCCACGCACCAGGTTAACGCCCTGATCATGCGTCCCGGCGGTTACCGCACCACCGACTATGCCAAGGCCGGTTCGGTCATGACCCTGCTCTTTCTGGCGGTGGAGCTCACGATACTGTACTTTTTCTATGGAATCCAATAAACCTGCCGGTTGCAAAAGCAGACGATAACCGGCACTCAATATCGATCGAAGGGAATATTCTCATGTCAATTATCACGATATCCAGGGGATGCTACAGCCACGGCAAGGAAATCGCCGAGCGCGTAGGGGCCGCCCTGGGCTATGAAGTCATCAGCAAGGAAATACTGCTGGAAGCATCCGAGGCCTGCGACATTCCGGAAAAACGGCTGTCGTCATCGATTCACGACGCTCCCGGAATTCTGGAAAGGGTCACCCGCTCGCATGAACGGCAGCATTATCTGGACTGCATCCGGGCGGCCCTGCTGGACCACGTCAGGAATGACAATGTGGTCTACCACGGCATGGCCGGCCACCTTTTCCTCTCAGGCATCCGACACGTCCTCAAGGTTCGCGTGATCGCCGAAATGGAGGATCGCGTGGCCCTGGTTTGCAAAACACGCGATATCTCCCGCGACGAAGCGGTTGCCTTGATAGATTCGGAAGACCAGCAACGTGAGGAATGGTATCGTTCGGTTTACAAAAAAGACATGAGCGATCCCCGTCTTTATGATATGGTTCTGAGCATCGGCCGTTTGACCATAGAGGATGCCAGCGAATTGATTTGCGCCGCATCGGCCAGGGAGAGCTTCCAGACCACCGCCCAGTCGAAGGGATACGTCGACGACCTGGCCATGGTCGGTCATGTCAGAACCGCGCTGGCCGACCTTTGCGAGGCCGATGTGGCCGTTTCCGGCGGTATCGTCACGGTCAAGGTCAAGGGGAAGAAACTGCGGGGAACCGATTTTACAAGGCCGGGGATGCAGCAGCGCGTGCAGACCCGCATACGGGAAGACCTGCAGCAGGACATCATGGCCCGGGTCTCCAAAATACCCGGTGTCAAGGATCTGATCTGCGAAATCGAATTGCCGTATTATGCGTGATGCAGAGACATATGACAAACATAAGGGGGTTGTGACCGCCGTTAAAAAAGCGCTCATGCAGACCAGCATCCGCAAAAAGGTCGAGCTGACCATCGTGGCCTATATTCTGGTCGCGGGAATTCTGTGGCTGCTTAATTTCCACAACGGCCTGACCCTCAACGAAAAATTACGCATCATCGAAAAAAAGGAAGACCTGCTCAACACCATCCTGGAAGCCCGGCGCTATGAGAAAAACTATTTTTTGACCGGCAATGCCTCCCATCTGGGAGAAGCGGTGGTCTTTATCTTCAAGGCCGAAGATAAATTGCAGGATATCATCGCCCACCACGGCGAGTATGCCGCCACCCCGGATCTGGATCAACGTCTGGTCCACCTCAAGGATTACGGCGCCTCCATGGGCGCTCTGGCCAGCTCGCAGGCAGGAATACAGGGTTTCGTTTCAGGGCCCGTGCCCGAGCAGGAAGCCATCCGGGTCCTGGGCCGCGAAATAACCGAAGAGATCGAAACCATGGTGCAGGTCGAGCGCCAGCAGATCAGCCGGTTGATTCGGGACGCCAGATTCTACCACTTCATGGCCCTGGGCGGTCTGCTGATCCTGTCCATTTTCGTGTTTGTTTTTTTCCGCCTCAATGTCAACCGTCCTCTCAAAGCCCTGGAAAGCGCTATCGGGGACATTGCCTCGGGGCACTACGAGAACATCCCGGCCATTGGGGCCGGCCAGGAATTCGAATCCCTGGTCGACAGCCTGAACCACATGATCAACCGGCTGAACCGCCGCAACCAGGAGTTGATCCAGGCCAAGAAAATGGCCTCCTTGGGAACGCTCACTTCCGGCGTGGCCCACGAACTCAACAATCCGCTCAACAACATCTCCACCTCTCTTCAGATTGTGCTCGAAGAGCTGGAGGACGAGGATCTCGACTTCAAGCGCGAGTTGCTGGAAGGGGCGGAAAAGGAGGTAGTGCGTGCGCGGGACATCGTCAGGGCCCTGCTTGAATTCTCCCGCCAGAGCGCTTTTTCCATCAAGCCGGTGGCGATAAAATCTCTGGTGGACGACACCCTCAAGTTGATCAAGGGAGAACTGCCGGCGAATGTGTCGGTCGATCTCAACATCGAAAACGACATCCAGGCCGCCCTGGATTTTCGCCGCATGCAGCAGGTGCTGATCAACCTGATGCTCAACGGCATCCAGGCCATGGACCAGGGGGGGACGCTCACGATCAGCGCTTTTGAGCGCAGCGGCCATGATTTTTGCATCGAAATCAGCGACACGGGTTGCGGCATTCCAGGCGAAAATTTTTCGAAAATTTTCGACCCCTTTTTTTCCACCAAGGAGGGCCTGCGAAAATCCGACAGCGACATGCGCCCCTATGACGGCATCCTGGACCAGCAGGGCACGGGCCTGGGCCTGGCCATCTGCCACGGCATCGTTCAGAAACACGGCGGACGGATTTCGGTAGAGAGCGAGGTCGGGAAGGGAACCACCTTTACGGTTTGTCTGCCGATGGGAACGAATCATGACGACTCAAAATGAAGGGTCCATTCTGGTGGTGGAAGACGAAGCCATCGCCCGCAAAAACCTGGTTCACATTTTAAATAAGCAGGGCTATACGGTGACGCCGGCAGAGAGCGGGTCGAAAGCCCTGTCCCTTTTGGCGGCCGAAACCTTCGACCTGGTCCTCACAGACCTGAAAATGGAAAAAGTGGACGGCATGGAGGTGCTGGCCGAAAGCCGCCGCCGGCACCCGCTGACAGAAGTGATCATCCTCACCGGCTATGCCACGGTGGACTCGGCCGTCAATGCCCTGAAAGCCGGTGCATACCACTATGTCGCCAAACCGTACAAGATAGAGGCCATTCGCAAAATCGTCAGCGAAGCCCTCATCAAACGCCGCCTCCAGCTCGAAAACCTGCAGCTCAAGGAGAGTTTGAAAACGGGCCGGGCCAAACCGATGGTCGTCGGCCAAAGCCCCCCCATGCAAACCGTGCTGAAAACCGTCCAGCGCATCGCCCCATCGGGCGCCAACGTCCTCCTTCTCGGCGAAAGCGGAACTGGCAAGGAGATCATTGCACAGACGATTCACGACTTGAGCGACCGGGCCTCGAAGCGCTTCGTGGCCTTCAACTGCGGTTCTTTCAGCGAGGCGTTGATGGCCAACGAGTTGTTCGGGCATGAAAAGGGGGCCTTCACCGGGGCCAATCAATCCAAGGCAGGACTGCTGGAAACGGCTTCCGGGGGAACGGTTTTTCTCGACGAGATCGGCGACATGCCCCCCACCATGCAGATTCAACTCCTGCGCGTCATACAGGAGCGGGAGATGCTGAGGGTGGGCGGAACGGCTCCGGTGCCGGTGGATGTCCGCTTCATCGCCGCGACGCATCGTGACCTGCAGCAGGACGTGGAAGGCGGCCATTTCCGCCAGGACCTTTTTTTCCGGCTGAATGTCATCGCCATCCGACTGCCTCCGCTGGCCGAACGCGAAGGCGACGTCCCCCTGCTGGCCAATTTCTTCCTGGCCCGAAAGCGCGTCGCCATGCAAAAGGAGATCAAATCCATCGAGCCGGATGCCATGGAGCTATTGAGCCGCTACAGCTGGCCGGGCAATGTGCGCGAACTGGAAAACACCATCGAGCGTGCCGTGGCCATGGCCGAAGGTGATGTGGTGCGGGTGGCCGATCTGCCGCCCCATATCAACCAGCTGACCATAGAGACCTATCGCCATGCGTCTGGTGAAATCCCCACTCTGGAAGAAATGGAAAAGCGCTATATCCTGTGGGTGCTGGAGAAGCACAAAGGGAATAAGACCAAGGCATCCGCTGCCATGGGAATAGATCGGGTATCCCTGTGGCGCAAGATCAAGCGTTATGGTATCGAGGATTAGGCCAGCAAAAAATTCAGCGGACGAAATCCGTTTTTCAGGGCATCCAGCGATGGGACCGTTCCGACGGGTGTGAGTGGAATCGGGTGGAGAGTTCAAGAAACATGAAGAGCAACACCAGCGGGAAACCTGAAAAAGCGGCGGAAGAGGGGCCGGCCCTGGTCCTGAATGAGGAAACGGGACCCGCGTCCTCGGTGCCGGCTGTGCCCGAAGGAATTACGGCACACAAAAAAGGGGGCATGGGGCAGTTAGCCGCCACGGCGATCTGCGGTAACGACATAACCTCATCCTGCCTGTATGTGTCCGCCCTGGCCATCATCTATGCCGGCCGGTGGGCACCGCTGGTGCTGCTGATGGTGGCCGGCGTACTTTTCTTGTTTCGATCCATCTATGCGGAGGTGGTAGGGGCGCTGCCGCTCAATGGCGGCGCTTATAATGCGCTGTTGAACACCACCAGCAAGTACCGGGCATCCATCGCCGCCTGCCTCACGCTTCTTTCCTACATGGCCACAGCCGTCATATCGGCCAGTGAGGCCATGCACTATGTGCACGTCATGTGGAACGGCTTTCCGGTTACCGCGGCGACGATCAGCGTTCTGGCGTTTTTTATGGTACTGACGATCATCGGCATCACCGAATCGTCCCGCGTGGCCATCTTTATTTTTATATTCCACCTGACGACGTTGACGCTGCTGATTGGTGCCAGCATCGTTTACATCAGCGGTGCCGGTGTCGAGACGTTGCTGAGCAATCTGGGCACAAGAGCTCCGGATGGATTGTTCACCGCCCTTTATTTCGGCTTTGCAGCTTCCCTGCTGGGTATTTCGGGCTTCGAAAGCTCGGCCAACTTCGTGGAGGAACAAGCCGAGGGGGTCTTCCCCAAAACCTTGAGAAACATGTGGGGGGCGGTCACCCTTTTCAACCCCATGATGGCCTTGTTGGCCCTGGCCCTGGTACCCATCGGCCATGTCGGGGGGCACCAGGAGGCCCTGCTGGCCCACATGGCCCAGATTTCCAGCGGCATGTGGCTGGCCGATCTTATTTCCGTCGATGCCGCCCTTGTGCTGAGCGGCGCAGTGCTGACGAGTTTCATCGGTGTCAACGGGCTCGTGCGGCGCATGGCGCTTGACAGGTGCCTGCCGCAATTTTTACTGAAGACCGGTCGCCGGGGGACCACCCACCGGATCATCATTGCCTTTTTTATGCTTTGCGTATCGATTTTTCTGATCACCGAAGGTCAGTTGAAAGCGCTGGCCGGCGTCTATACCATCTCCTTTCTGGCGGTCATGGCCCTGTTCGGCCTCGGCAACATATTTCTGAAAACGAAACGTGCAGGCCTTCCCCGGCCCACGGTGGCGCCCCTGATGTCCGTCCTGGTCGCCGTGGCAGCCGTCATCGCCGGTCTGGTCGGCAATGCCGTGATGAATCCACCCTATTTGGCGGTATTTCTGGAGTACTTCGCCTTTGCCCTTCTGGTCGTATCCGTTATGCTGGGCCGCATCATCATTCTTCAGGCCTGTCTGTTTATCGTAAGAGGCATTCTCAAATATTTCATCGGCCGCATGACCTTCATTTCCAGAATGCTGCGCGACAAGATCGATGAGATCAATTCACAGCAGGTGGTCTTCTTCACCCGGGGAGACAATCTGGCCAATCTCAACAAGGCTATTTTGTACGTCCAGCAAAATGAACATACCAACCGCCTCAAGGTGGTTACGGTGATTCCGGAGAAGGGTGAGATCGCGCCTAACCTGAGAAGGGATCTCGACATGCTCGACGAAACGTACCCCGGCATCGATATCGAACTGGTCGTTCAGGTAGGCAAATTCGGGCCGGAAATGATCGAGACGCTTTCAAAACAATGGAACATTCCGACGAACCTGATGTTCATCGGTTCCCCGGGCACCCATTTCCTGTACGGCCTTGCCGAACTGGGGGGAGTCCGCCTGATTATCTGATATCGTGTCAATCGCGCGAACAGAAGGATCAACCGTGGCTGCGCAGCTTTTCCAGGGCTTTGTTCGGCCCCAGCAGGATCATGATATCGCTGTCCTTCAAGATGAACTTGGCGGTGGGAATCATGTTCAGACGCTCCGGGACGAGTTCTTTGATGGCAACCACCTGGACCCCGTAGCGGTTGATCAGGTTCAACTCTCGCAGGCTTTTCCCGATAAATTCGTTGGGAGGGGCGAGCTGGATGATGCTGAAGCCCTCCAAAACCGGCAGGTACTCGATCAGGTTTGGGTTGTGCAGGCGTTCGGCCAGGGAAATTGCCATGTCCTTTTCGGGAAACAGGATTTCAGACGCCCCGATTTTTCGTAAAATTCTGCCGTGGGGCTCGCTGATGGCTTTGGCGATCACCTGCTTCACCCCGATCTCCTTGAGATTGAGCACGGTCAGAATGGAATCGCTGAGCACCGAACCGATGCACACCACGGCGGCATCGAGGTCCCTGACGCCCAGGTTCTCCATTACCCGGCGGTCGGTTGTATCGGCCACCACGGCCTGGCTGACCTTGTCGCGAATATCCTGAACGCGGGTTTGGTCCTTGTCGACGGCCAGCACTTCATGGCCTTTCTCATAAAGGCGGCTGGCCAGATAGAAGCCGAAATTACCCAATCCCAAAACGGCATATTGCTTCATTTTCTTCACCCGATCATAATGTTTTCTTCAGCGAAATAGTGGCGTTGCATACCCTGGCGGCTGACTGCCAGGGCGATCATCAACGGCCCCAGGCGTCCGACGAACATGACGCCTGCGATAATCAATTTCCCGGCGGTGGAAAGGCCCGAGGTCACCCCCGTGGACAGCCCTACCGTGCCGAAGGCGCTGACCACCTCGAAAAGCAGCTCGAGGAATTTCCCCCTGCTCATGGGGTGGGAGACTTCCCCCAACTCGGTCATGAGCATTAACATCGTTGCCGAGAATATAACGAAAATGCTTATCATTACAATGCTGACGGCCTTGCCGATGCTTTCCTGGGAAATGGTCCGATGAAAGAGCTGTGGTTTTTCGTGACCGAAAAGCCGGGATATTCCCAGGATGATCAAACACGAGAAGGTCGTGGTTTTTATGCCGCCCCCGCATGAACCGGGCGAGGCGCCGATGATCATCAGGAGGATGATCAGAAAGAGGGCCTCGTTGGACATATCGGAAATGGAGATGGAGTTGAATCCGGCGGTTCTGGCGCTCACCGCGTGGAAAAAACCGACCAGACACCGTTGTAGCGGATGAAAGGGGGTCAGGGTATTGTCCCACTCCATGAGCACGATAAGCACGGTGCTGACGAAAAGCAGAATCGCCGTGGAGGACAGGACCAGTTTCGAATGCAGGCTCAGGCGGGACAGGGGGCGGTGTTTGACGGAGAGCCGGTGGCGGATTTCCGAAAGGACCAGGAACCCGATTCCCCCGCTGATGATAAGAAAACAGACGGCCAGGTTTATCGGTACGTTTTCCTGGAAAGACGTGAAACTGTCGGAGAAGGTCGAAAAACCCGCGTTGCAGAAGGCACTGATGGAATGAAAAATGGAGAGATAAACGGCTTCCCCCTTGGTTCTTCCCGGGAGGAACTGGATAAACATCACCAGGGCGCCGAGGCTTTCGATGACCAGGGTGAAAAGGGCGACGTCCTTCAAGAGACTGCCGACACTGCGATCACCGCTGTGGGTCAGGGTATCGGAAATGACGACGCGGCCGATCATGCTGGGGCGCTTCCCCGCGACCATCAAAAGCAGGGTGGAAATGGTCATGATCCCGAGCCCGCCCACCTGGATCATGGCAAGAATCACCACCTGACCGAAGCGGGTCAGTTCGCGGCCCGTGTCGAGCACGACAAGCCCGGTGACGCAGGTCGCCGAGGTGGCCGTAAAAAGGGCATTGACAAACCCGATGGGTGTCGCCGTGGATGCCGCCGGAAGCATCAGCAGCAACGCCCCCGTCAGGATAACGGCGCCAAAACCGAAAATGGCGATACGGGCCGGGGATTTCAACACCGATCGCGACAGATAAGCGGCGAACCTTTTGAACGTTTCGGCCGTCCAAGACGGATCCGGTTGTTGTTGCAGCATCTGCATCTGATGTACTCTAAGGAATCTCTATCGACGGTATCTGTTTTATCTCGATCCAGGCTTTTGCAGCGCCGAGGTTCGGACAGGACTATAATATAAACATTTGCCATAAATCAAGGCAGGCCTGTAGAAGGAAGGGCTGGCCCGGGATTGGCGGAGCTTCGGATTGCTTGGCCACCTATTTTGCAGGGGGGCGATCAATGTAACAATAGTTTTGCCGTCAAGGCGATCAGATGTCAAAACGGTTTCCCACTTCTTGTCCTGCTGCTCCCGGCTCTCGAGGGATGCCTCGGGGACACAATGCTACTTTTTCAGAAAGGCGTAGTAGCTGCCCATGTTGTAGACCGCCGCCAGCGGATTGTGACCCATCAGCCGGTCTTTTACCGCCAATACCGTCACCGGTGCGTCCAGGTGCTTGATAGCCAGGGAATCGTGGCCGACACACAGTCCCAGCAGGATGTTGAAATCCACGCGTTGGTCGTTGACAATTTTAGCCTGGTAGATCGGGTTGCACATGGACTCGAACGTGTTGGGGTGTATTTTCTGCTCCTCTTTTAATCCGAGTGCCTCCTTGGGCGTCCTGCCGGCCTTGCAGGCCACGGAGACCATCTCAAACCCCCGGCCCCTGTAGAACTTGTCCACCATCCTGGCTTCCCCGGCCAACCCCACGCAAAACAGCAGGCCCAAGCGCCGATAGTCCATTTTTTCGGCGAACTCGGCGATTTCCAGGATGCGTGGTTTCAGCGGTTTGACGCCGCCGCCCGCCACGTGTTCGTAGCATTCGGCTTCCTGGATAGATGCATTGCGGGCAAACCTCGATGCCTGCGGATCTTCGTACAGTGCCATGCTTTCGTCGAGAAGCTTCTTTTCATTCACCGTGGGGCAGGATCCCAAACCTTTACCGTTTTCGATGTTGCACAGCCTCTCCGGCCATTGATAGGGGCATTGGGCGCAACCGGGCGTCAATTCGTTCATGGAATGCTCCTTCTGAGATTGTATATGCATTATGGAGATAAGGCCTAACGGACTCGATGGAATTATGGCCGATACGTTTCGGCATCATAGACCTAAATTGAATTTAGGATAGAATTACCCCGGCATCGGCTCATTGTCAAACAGATATCCCCCCGGCGTTTCCGCAGCAACGGGGCCAGGCAGGCAGCATATCCCTTAAAATTCCCTACCGCCTCTGTAGGTCAGGGTAGGCATGCGGTTGGCACCGGCCTGGCGGGCGACGGCATCGACCTGCTCTAGACACGCCCAGGCCATGCGCAGATCGAAGTTGCCGGCGAGCGCCTCCTCAACCAGGCGGTTGGGTTCATCGCTGCCAAAGGCTTCCCACCACCAGTTCGGCCCCGATGTGTCGCCGGTGTGGAGCGCAAAGTGCTCCGGCAGTTCGATGGGTGCATCCGGCCGCACCTGGGTTGAAGCATGCTGCGGCCGGTGATGACCGTCAGACTCCCGAACCATCGGGTCATTACCAATCGGACATGCCCGGCATGGGACTCAAATTATTGAAATCCTGGTCTTCGGAACCCGAATTATCAGTTCGGGTTTAGGCGGAAAATGTTCGCAATGAGTCCGCTTAATTCATTTAAATATAAATAAAATTAATATGTTGAAAATTTGGCACGAGTAATGCTATGGTGGCCTGCAGACAGTGTGAAATCACATGTTTCTACATTTCCACGAAGCAATTGCCGGCGCGAGATCACTCTGAAAAAGCAGGTTGTCACGATACGGAAATATGCGCTCGAACCAACCAACGAATATGAGAAAAAATGTGGGGGACGCAGGTGACGGTAGCTGAGGATCACAATGGGCCGTACAATCTGTTGGACGGTGCTTCAGGTGAAGTTGCGGAAGTCGTTGCGGAGACGGACAGTAAACTGAGGATTGCCGCGGATTCTACGTTGCCGCTGGACAAACGGCTGGAGGCCTTTGAAGATATTTTCGAGTCTGAAGTGGGCGACACCTCACTGGTGAGGGCGCGAAACGTCGAGCGCGAGGTCGGATTGCGCCAGATATATTTGAAGTTTGAGGGCGGCAACCCGACAGGAACGCAAAAGGACCGTATCGCTTTTGCCCAGGCCATGGACGCCTTGAGGCGCGGATACGACACCATTACCGTGGCCACCTGCGGTAACTACGGCGTTGCCATGGCGCTGGCGGCCAAGTTTTCCGGGCTGCACAGCCGCATATACATCCCTGAAAAATACCACACCCGCAGGATCCGGGAAATGCAGGACCTCGAC
Source organism: Deltaproteobacteria bacterium (assembly GCA_022340465.1). Lineage (NCBI taxonomy): Bacteria > Pseudomonadati > Myxococcota > Myxococcia > Deltaproteobacteria bacterium. The sequence continues at coordinate 114,592 of JAJDNW010000130.1, forward strand.
GCCGAAATCGTTCGCGTCGAGGGTGATTACGAATGCGCGGTGGACGTGTCTTCAGAGCAAGCCCGGCAGCATGAATACTACGACGCCAACCCCGGCGGAGAAAACATGCTCAGCCAGATGCAGGCGTATGGACAAATTGCCTATGAGATTTATGACGAACTGCGCGACGCCCCTGCAGCTGTAGCGGTGCCCGTCTCCAACGGCACGACGCTGGCGGGGATATATAAAGGATTCTTAAGCCTGTACCGAAGAGGGAAAACATCGCGCATGCCGCGCATTGTCGCTGGGTCATCGTTCCGAAAGAACCCCATTGTACAGGCCTTTAGAAACAAGAAGCGATCCTGTGAAGATCTGAATCCGGTCAAGATACATGAAACCAGCGTGAATGAACCGCTGATTAACTGGCATTCCATCGATGGCAATCACGCCTTGGGTGCCATCCGTGAAACCAATGGGTGGGCCGCCGATGCTTCGGACCGGGCCATGCGAAACTGCAGCCGGCTGATTAGCGAAAAGGAGGGCATTCAGGCTCTCCCGGCCTCCTCGGCCGGAATGATCGCCCTGTTGGATCAACACCACAGTGAAGCCTTACCAAATGATCGATATGTTGTTGTTTTGACGGGAAGAAAATTATGACGAAAAATAATGATGCCCACGCCATTGTGTATTGCCAAGGGATGTTCAACACGCTTAACGGAAAGACGGCCCATGGACTGGTGCGTTTCACCGAGCGGTATCGGGTTGTTTCCGTGGTGGACGCCCGCTATGAAGGTCGAGATGCCGGTGACGTACTGGATGGGAAACGGCGGGACATCCCGGTGTTTGCATCGATCGGGGAAGCACACGCGCATGCCTCCCGCGCTTCGGCCCCGGCCACTCATCTCGTGGTGGGGCTGGCACCGGACGGCGGGCGTTTGGGGGCAGGAGAGCGCCAGGATATTCAAACGGCTCTGAAAATGGGCTTGAACGTGGATTGCGGATTACACGACTTTCTGTCCGATGACCCGGAAATGGCCGCGATCGCCAGAGAAAAAGATGCGGTTATCCGGGACATTCGCAAGCCGCCGCCGCGGTCGCAACTGCATTTTTTTTCGGGCAAAATAGAAGCGGTAACATCCCTGAAGATTGCCGTTCTGGGAACCGATTCGGCAGTGGGTAAGCGTACGACTGCCTGGAAGATTGTCCATGGATTTCAGAAGATCGGGCTCAATGCCGTACTTGTCGGCACCGGTCAGACTGCCTGGATGCAGGGTGCCCGATACAGTGTCATCATGGATTCGTTGGTAAACGATTTCGTATCCGGTGAAATAGAACATGCCGTCTGGTCGGCCTGGGAAGATGAAAAGCCGGACGTCATCGTCATCGAAGGGCAGGGAAGCTTGATGAACCCGGCTTATCCCGGAGGATTCGAGATTCTTGCCGCCGGGCGGCCGGATGTGATCGTGCTGCAGCATGCGCCGGCCAGATTGGAATATGACGGCTTCCCCGGATATCCAATCCAGCCGCTGGCACAACAAATACAAGTGATAGAATTGCTCTGCGGCAAGCCGGTCGCGGCCGTGTGCATAAACCACGAAGGGCTTTCCGATCCACAGATACCTTTTGTATGTGACGCGGTTGCCATGGCTGTCGGCAGGCCGGCGTTCGATGTGCTCAGGGACGGCCCTGAAAAACTCGTCAAGCAATTGAAACGCTATCTGAACAGAGCGGTACCGGAGTCGGCGGATGGGTAACCTATCCTCACAATCTCAGGCGCAATTTGCAGCGCTAAAAGTGTTCGACCGCCTCGAAGTCGGCCCGGTAAAATTGGAGCGCAACCGTCTTACGGCTCCTTACCGGTTGTTTGTTAACGATAAAGAAGATGTTTTCGACCTGATCTACAGCTTCGAGGAGCCGGTGTTCAGAGTAGGAGAGACAGAATCGAAAAACCTGGCGGACATGATGGCGGCCCAGGTGGCCCTCAATTACGGCCTTTTCTGCGAAAGGATTGTCTTTCACGGATGTTACGATCAAATCGACCGGTCTTTTTTGCGCGATATGGCCGAGAATACGGCCAGGGAAATATATGTCAAAAAATTTCTGGAACCCAATCCGTTTCTTCAGGGATCCGTGACCGGGATGACGGCGACAAAAAAGGACAAGTACGCGGCCGCCCGCTTGGAGTTCAAGGGGTCTATTAAAAGGGATGCGGACACGCGCTGGCAGCAATGGTCCACGGACCAAAACCGTCACTGCATTCTTTCCAGCGGCGGCAAGGACAGTCTGCTCAGCTACGGGTTGATCAACGAAATAGGGCTGGAATGCCACCCCGTTTTTGTAAACGAATCGGGCCGCCACTGGTTTACGGCCCTGAACGCATTCCGCCACTTTCAAGAGAATATCCCGAACACCGCCAGGGTGTGGGTGAACTCGGACAGGCTTTTTTCCTGGATGCTTCAGCGGATGCCGTTTATTCGCAAGGATTTTACCCGGGTCCGCTCCGATGAATATCCTGTCCGTCTCTGGACCGTGGCGGTGTTCCTTTTCGGCGCGTTGCCGCTCATGCGCAAACGGGGCATCGGCAGGTTACTGATCGGAGACGAATTCGACACGTCCGTCCGCAAGGTACATCAGGGGATAACCCACTATAATGGGCTGTACGATCAGAGCATTTTTTTCGACCAGACCCTTTCGCGCTATTTTATGCGCAAGGGATGGGCGATCAGCCAGTTTTCCATTTTACGGCCCCTGTCGGAACTGCTCATCCAGAAAATTTTAGCGCGGCGTTATCCCGAGCTCCAACGCCATCAGACCTCGTGCCATGCAGCCCACAAGGAGGGCGACCGCATCATACCCTGCGGCAAATGTGAAAAGTGCCGCCGGATTGTCAGCATGCTGTCTGCCTTGGATGTTGACGTCACCGCCTGCGGGTACCGGGAGCGTCAGGTGGCGGATGCCTTGAAGGCGTTCGTTGCCAAGGGCGTGGCCCAGGAGCTCCCCGGTGTTCGTCAACTGGGAGCGATGCTGATGCAAAAAAAACTGATAGAGGTGCCCCCGGATCGACGGGATTTTTTCAGACCCAGGCCGGAGGTGCTGCATCTCAGGTTCGATCCCAGCGTGTCGCCGCTGAATGCCATACCCGTGAACTTGAGAATTTCCCTGCTGCAGATTTACGTGCAGCATGCCGATGGTGTCATGCAGCGTGTCGGTAAAAAATGGACGTCCTTCAATCCTTTCAACAGCGCCGATTTGTCTCAGCCGTTTGTGTTTGAGCTGAATATCGATGCCCAAAGCCCTGAGGCCGAGGAGGGAGAGACGGCTAAGTCCAAAAGGCAGTTTCTGTGGGGGGAACTCTCCTGGCCTGAGGCCCGGGACCGACTCGAGAAAGTCGATACCGCCTTGTTGCCGGTGGGTTCCATTGAACAGCACGGTCCCCACCTGCCCCTGGACACCGATGCCTATGATGCCAATTACCTGGCTTTGCGCGTGGCCGAAGCGTGCAGCGATCCCAAACCCCTGGTGCTGCCATATATTCCCTACGGTGTTGCCTATCATCATCACGGGTTCAAAGGAACGGTGAGCATCAGCAACGATGTCCTTGCCAAGCTGGTTTATGATATCGGCATGAGTGCTTCCCATAACGGGATAAACAAGCTTGTTATCATCAACGCCCACGGTGGCAACAGCCCGGCACTGAATTATGCCGCCCAGATGATCAACCGCGATGCCCATGTGTTTGTTTGTGTGGATACCGGTGAAACCAGCGACGTGGATATCTATGCCTTGATCGACACGCCCAATGACGTTCACGCCGGTGAGATGGAGACCAGCACAAGCCTGGCGGTAAGACCGCATCTGGTCAATATGAGCCGGGCCCGTACCGAAATTCCGGAATTTTCCAGCCGCTATCTCGATTTTACCTCCATCCGCGGCGTTTCCTGGTATGCTTACACGCAAAAAATATCCAACAGCGGTGTGATGGGGGATCCGACAAAGGCCAGTGCGGAAAAGGGGAAAAAAATCTGGGAAATCATGATTGCCCACCTGGTTGCGCTGGTTGAAGATTTGAAATCCATGACGCTGGAAGAGATTCATCACCGGAAGTTGTAAATAATGAAAATTACCCATTTGGAAATGTGGCCGGTCACCATGCCGTTGGCGGAGCCTTACAGTATCGCCTATGAAGCGGTCGCTTCGGCGACCAATGTCTTCTTACGAGTAGACACGGACAATGGCCTGACTGGCTATGGCTGCGCCGCACCGGATGCCTCCGTCACCGGTGAAACACCGGAATCGGTGATCGAGGTCGGCAATGGTGTCGTCGAACCGGCAATTTACGGCGAGAATCCTTTGCGGCTGGCGAGGTTGACCGAAAACCTGAAATCGATTCTGCCCGGGAATCCATCGGCCATGGCAATGACGGACATGGCCCTGTATGACATTCTGGGGAAGGCGGCCGGGCTTCCGGTATATGTGCTGCTGGGGGGATACCGAACGCGAATCATGACCAGTGTCACCATCGGAATCATGCCGGTGGCGGATACGGTGGCCAGGGCCAGGGAGCATGCCGGCAATGGGTTCCGGTCCTTGAAATTAAAAGGGGGTGTCGATGTAGAGACCGATATCGAACGCGTGCTTGCGGTCAGAAAAGCCGTCGGGACGCTTGTCGAACTCCGCTTTGATGCCAATCAGGGCTATGGCGAAGCCGAAGCGCTGCATTTTATCCAAAAGACCCGCCAAGCCGGCTTGGCGCTCATCGAACAGCCGACCGACAGAAGTGACTTGAAACTGTTGGGCCGTATTACCGATGAAGCGCCGTTGCCGGTCATGGCCGACGAGAGCATGATGAGTCTGCGGGATGTCTTCCGGCTGGCCAAACGCGATCTGGTCGACATGGTCAATATCAAACTGATGAAGGTGGGGGGGGTGACCGAGGCCATGCGCATCGATTCCGTCGCCAAGGCGGCTAAGCTGGAGACCATGGTGGGCTGTATGGATGAGGCCGCTCTGGCCATTGCAGCCGGGCTGCACTTTGCGCTGGCCCGGCCCAACGTCGCGTATGCCGATCTGGATGGGCACTTAGACCTGGTTGGAGACCCCAGCACGGGCGCGGTCACATTGAAGAAGGGCTATCTTTATCCGCGTTCCGGGCCCGGGCTGGGATTCGATCTGCCGCTATCTTCAGGGTAGTCAATCCATATGGGAATTTCCGGTTTGTCCGGGTTCGGTGCATGTAGGCTTCAGGCATCAGGTAACTACTCAAATGAAAACGATTTTTATTGTTCTGGCAGGCGTTGGGATCCTCACCATGTTAAAGGGAAGCCTTTTTCAGTGTCTTGATCCGTGTCGACAACGAAGAGCTCTATCCGGATACTTACGTTTTAGCGTGACTCCAAAAAATTGATCTGAAGGTAACATAGGAGGTTTGACATGACCGTTATCAATAAAATAATGGTTGCTGTTGACTTTTCAGATTTTTCCGTGGCCGCGGCCAGGTATGCCGCCAAACTGGCAAGAGATGTGAAGGCAACCCTCCTGTTGACCCATGTTTACAACCAGCGGGACGTGGACATGCTGAACATGGTCGCCATGCAGGTGCCGGACTTTTCGGTAAAAAAGTACGTGGGTGAGTGCACCGATGAGAAAAAAGAACGCCTTCGCGAGCTTTCCGAAGAACTAAGCCACGACGGAGGACTCAGCGTGGAAACTCACTTGCGCATCGGTGTGCCTTATGAAGCCCTTTTGCGGGAGATAGACGAGGGAAAGCCCGATCTGCTGGTGATGGGCGCCAAGGGAAGATCCAATGTAATTGACATGATCCTTGGCTCTTGCGCCCAGAAGATGTTCCGGCACAGCCCCATACCGCTGCTGAGCATTCGTAACCGGTGATTGCAATAAACGCTCTCGTTCGCCCATGGCGTGATGATTAGGAATGCTGAGACCCTGTAGACAGGACAAGGACAACTTTTTCGGTATGTATATATTTATCTTCGGATACAGGCAGGCGATGCCTGTCGCGAAGCGCGATGCCTACTCATCCACAACCTGAAACGATTTGACCGTAATAATTTTCATCTCTTCCCCTTCCCGAATCGAGCCTTCCACTTTCACTTTCACACTGATGTAATTCTCGATTAGATCTTCACCTATCTCGTTCGGTTCGATATCAAAAATATCACCTTCGGCCACGAGTTGGCCTGTGTCGTTTATTTCACCAACCAGGGTGACCGTCTCCGATGCCGCATGGGATAAACTCAGTGCCGCAAAAATAAAACCGATAAAGATGGTGAGGGTGATAAGACGCTTTTTGGCAAGTAATGATTTCATAGCTCCTCGCTTATTATCAGGAAAATTAGGAAGTCGCCTAAATCAAGCGTTTCAAATTTTCAGCTTCCATTATCGCTTAACAAGAACCATGCCAACGGTATTGTTTTCAATGGATTCTATCTACTTGAGCCATCGGGGTGTTTTAACGTCATCCCTATGCTCGAAGAGGGAAAGGGGATGGCAACAAACAAGACGCCGGAGTTCCGGCGCGACTGTTTTAGGAACTGGAAGTTCCGACATCTGCCTCTTCAATCCGCTTGTACTGTGCTTTTTCCCGAAACGGACGGGGAAATCCGTTCGTCGTTCATGCAATCGCGGGGTTTTCAAACGAGGCCTGTGTTTGTTTCGGTAATTCTCTGTTGGCAGTAGAGTGATCGTTGTTGTCGAGAAGACGGACCGTTCCGAAAAAAAAAATCAGGGACCTCCGGCAGCGCCTTAAGGTCTGGGGCCTGCGCTGCCGTCGGCGCCGATTTGAAACAGTCGAAAGACCGGCCAGACTTCAGGCATTGCCGCCCACGAATCCCTCGCAACGATCGTTGAAAAATTCCATCGCCTCCTCGACGGAATCGAAGAGGATCCAGTCGTGCTTGATGACCTTTTCATCCTGCATGCGGGTGCGTTCGATCTCTGTATTCCCGAAATATTCAAAATGGTCGTAATAGTCGGTGTGCAATTCCTGTGTTTTCATTCGTATATTCTCCTTTTTTAGCGTTTATAGGAGATGATTACCACACAGGATTGACAGATACGGTCACACCGGTATAAATTTTTTACGGACCTATAACCAATAACAAGGTAAAAGCCTGCCGGCCGGGGCGTCATTATTCCTATGCAATCGTTGTTCCTTATTTTGGGTTATAGGCTCGATTTTTTATAATCGATGCCGCAAGTTCGACGCGATTGTGTGGAACGGGCGGTGCGCTTTTAAAATAGGTCGGTAGTCAACCATGGCTGTTACGAAAAAATTATCCCTGGGTATCATTTTCGCCTCTGCAACTCTGACCATTATGGCCGGGAGCATCATAGCGCCGGTTTTAAATCTCATGCGAGACGGTCTCGGGGTTGCGCCTTCCTATGTGGGGTTGATCATCACCACCCACGGGTTGTTCATGGCGCTGTTCAGCCCATTGATGGGAAGCATCATCGACCGTCGGGGGGTCAAAGGGCCGTATATCGCTGCGTTATTTCTCTACGGGCTTGCCGGCGGGGCCGGCTTGCTGATCGATTCCTTCTGGGCTTTCCTGATCAGCAGGGCCTGTCTGGGAATCGGCTTGGCCGGTGTTTTCGCCGGTATCAACGTGCTAATCCTGAATATGTACGATGGGATCGAGCGCGATCGGGTCATGGGATGGCGGGGCAGTGCCCAGAGTTTCGGCGGGGTCATCTGGCCGTTGCTCGGCGGCGCCCTGGGCGCCGTTTCATGGCGTTTTCCTTTTGCCGTCTACCTGGTGGCCATTCCCATCGGCCTGCTGGCCATGGCGGGTGTTCCTGAACCGAGGGTCCGCCGCCAGAGTGGACCGAGTCCCCAGGGCAATGCATCGGTATTGACCATCTTTCGAGAAAAGCCGGTCCTTTTCATCATATACGGTGTAACCTTTTTTGGCAGTCTGCTTCTATATTCCATCGTCGTTTTTCTACCCCAATTGCTAGAGGGCTTTGGCATCTCCAGCACCATCCGTATCGGGCTGTTCATCACCGCTATGACAGCTGCGGGAGGCGTGACCGCTTTTGTCTATGGAAAGATACGGTCACGTTTCAGCTATGAGCGCATCATCGTCATGGTTGCCGCTCTGTGGACAGTGGCATTTTCCTTCCTGTCCCAGGCATCCGCAAGCTGGGTCATTGCCGCCAGCGTGGCCCTGTTCGGTGTCAGTCAGGGGCTGATGATGCCCACCGTCATGGTGTGGATCGGGGCTGTGGTACCCCCATCCTTCCGGGGACGGTTCAGCTCATACCTGGGGACATTCGGGTTTATCGGCCAATTCCTGTCGCCCATTGTATTTGCACCCGTTTTCATGCAGCTGGGATTCGACGGTGTTTTTGTAACCGGTGCCGGGATAGGTGCGGCTTGGTTGGTGTCACTTTCGGTTGTAATGGCCAGAAGCAGTCGAAAAAGATCCGGTGAAACAAAATGAAATTGAATAAAATAGAGTTTCTGGCAATGAACAATCCCATGAGGGCCCTTGTTCAGGAAAAGTATGAGCTCAAAATTCTACGATCCATGACTTCGATCAAAGACGCTCGGAGGGTGTTGGAAATTGGTTGTGGCAACGGCAACGGAATTAAATTGATTAAAAAATATTTCTCGCCGGAGCATATTGTTGGAATCGATCTTGATGACAGGATGATAAAGCTCGCCTCGAAACGGAATCCGGATGCGTCGATTTCCTTCAAAGTCATGGATGCCTCGAATCTTGATTTTCCGGATACATATTTCGACGCGGTTTTTGATTTTGGAATTATTCACCACATACCTGATTATAGAGGCGCCCTTAAAGAAATAAAACGCGTTTTAAAGCCAAAGGGTGAATTGATTCTCGAAGATATGTCCATCGAAGCGTTTACAGGAGGCATTGGAAAATTATGGCGAATTTTGTCCGATCATCCCTATCAATCGATGTACACGGCGGAACAATTTACAGGATTCTTAAAGGAGATCGGTTTTACTGTCAAAAATTACAAAAAATCAAATCCATTCAAAATGGTAAAATTCTTTTCCCTCAATGCGATAAAGGATGGTGAGTGAGCCGATTCCCTACAAAAACGCAAAAAGGAAAAATCGCTTAAACCGAAAAACCTATTGCCGCCAAATCACAGCTCGTTTCTCCACCGATGTCCTCAGCTCACGGCCATCAGCGGTTCTCACAATTATATAAGAAAATTCTTCCCATGTATTATCTTCGTAAAGCATAAAAAGCTTTTTCCCATCTGCGTTCCATCGACCCCGATGCTCATTCTTACTGTTGTCTTCGAGCCATACGCCTCCTGCACCAACGATGGTTTGAGAGGTGTTTATTCTATGCCACTCTCCGTTCGGGTAAAACGTCAGCTTACTTTTATCCTCTGAAACCGATTGGGCTGCACTCCAGGCTGTTTCATAGATTCTGTCAGGGTTGGCAAGTGCCGCAGTGGCGTACTTGTGCCATGTTCCTATCAAAGCAGGATCGAGTTGCCCCTGGCCGATCACGAACGAGGTAAATATTTTGTCTAAATACCCTTCACGTTTGTCTATAAGCCCTTTGAGGGAAATGCCGGAGAGAGTCAAAGCAAACCCTTTGGTGATGACAATGTAAGCTCTCCCTTCGATGGGTTTGCCTGCGTTATTATTTCCTTTCCAAATCAACACCAGTCCTTGTGTTCCCAAAAGATCAACACGTGTGCGGCTTTTTTGTAATTGCAGGGCGGGCAGGATTGAACGTACCTGTTGGTCAGCGTAGCTGATTACTTGTGGGTCATCGGCTCGAGAAATACCCGTCCCACTGACACTCTCGCCAGTTACAAAGTAGAACTCTGACGAGCCTTCTTGCGTCGTCACGACATCATCAGGGATAAGCTGTAGAGCTTCATCCAGTTCCCTGAGTGTCCATTGCTGGGGATACCAGAATGAAAGGCCGGCCGGATGGCGGTAAATATTCCCCTTTTCTGCGGCATGCGCCGGCACTAGCAACAGTAACACGGAGAAAATACAAATACTAAATCGCATTATTAATTTCTCCTTTCACATTAACTGAATCGTTTTAAGGATGGCGGCTATGTAATTGTAATCACTTACCCTTGAAGATGTTTTTATTTTGGCCATTTTTTAAAATTTGAAACGCTCAACTCAGGGCTAAGCAACATACCTCCATGCCCTTATTCGACAATATTTCAATGCCTTTGATAACGTTTTCGGCGTCTAACCGAATCTACTTTATGATAAAAAATACTTCTTCGATGCACCCGAAGCTTGAAATTTCTGTGCAACCTACGCGATGGTTTGATTACGAAAAAATAAAATGTGAGACTGAGGTAAAGCATGAGAGCAGCAGCGATGTACCAAAAGTTCCAAAATATAAACTGTAAAAATTCTTCGCTGGCGTGGCTATAGCCCCGAGCCATGTGCCACGCTTCACGATCTTCGTTCATGCTGCCGTAAATTATAAATTTGATATTGTTTTTCCATGTTCCAGGATCTATATCGAAAACAGAAATTACCTTTGCTGCCGTGTCGATCGGTAGGATGTATTTGTCTATAGGGTAAATTAAAATCAAATGAATCGATATGAAGAAAATGACTAAAATGAAAATCTTTATCATGTGTTTAAGCAGTCTTTTTGCTTCATTTTTAGTTCTTTTGTAGCTAATGCTTTTATCAGCTCTCATGCAGTTTTTTAAGGTAATTCGAAATGTCTTTAAATCGATAAAAATGATCCCGATTGTTAAAATCAAAGTAGTGCCGACAAGGCCATCCGCAATAGAATTTACCGTAACTATGAATTGTGGCAGTGCCGTCCCTTCAATCTCGTGCTTTTCACCAAACGCAATTTTTGAAAAAAAGTCGGTATCCAAGTCCCGCGGCACCATCCTGACAGTAAAATCCTGCCATGGGGACATTAAAAAATTGACGGCTTGGCTCGATAAGCTGTCAGGAGTGATTTCCTGGGTCTGATATGAATGATCAATGGAAAATTCATCTTGATTGACCCTGTCAACGTCTTCCCACTCTTCCGCTTTTAGCTTTAGATGGATATTATCTTCGGTTGAAAGAGCCATGGCAAAGGTTTGTTCATCCCCTATTAAGAAAACGGAATGAACGGCAATGAAATACGAAAATAGAATGACAATAGATTGTATCTTTCCTATGACAGCTGTGAAATTCCCTTTTCGGCCCATACCACATATTGTGGCATGTATTCCCTTGACAAACAAGTTCTCTTTTGCCATATGATGGCCTCCGGAATGCAAGTTTTTACCCCTCTTTGCGGCGTTATCTTTGTTCTGCCGCTATTCCAGTGAGGAACGCAAATGAAGCCGTTGCTTCGACGTATCGAACACATCAATCACTCCCTCTTTGATGTGTCTCTCCGTCGAGCAAAACGCAACGCCCAGCGTATGACCGGAGGCGTCGGCCTCGAGAATACCGGTCGTCGTGCACGAATGTTAATCGCCTACAATCGCGAGAGACCCCTGGCGGCCGACGAGTTTGTGAGACCGGTCGTGCTGCCGCGTTTTATCGGGGGCACGACGGGTCGATCGGGGACAAGATGGCTGGTGCGCCTCCTGAAGGCGCAGTATCACAGTCAACCCGTTGTCGTGGACGAGGTGGGGATCTTTGTGCTGTCGTTGATTCGTGAAGCACCCTATGAGTACTACCAACTGGGAACCGACGACTCGGTGGAAAAACGGGCCTACTACCTCGACTACTTCCTGAAGCAGGTTCACCGGTATGCCTTCAAGCGACGCAATATGTACGGATCAGGCATGCGCGGGCTGATAGACTACGTCCCACGTCGTTCCATCGTTGAAGCTGGTAAGGCCCTCAAGGCGGACCTCCCCTTGCTAAGCGATCTGCCGGGAATCACGAAGCGTTTTGGTGATTTCTATCTGCACCTTCTGAACTGTCATGCGGCGATCATTCACGGATCGGCCTCGAGCTGGGTGAACAAGGAACCGCCCTACGGGCGACATGCCGATGAGCTCCTGCGGATGGTGCCCCATGCCAGGCTCGTCATACTCGCGCGGGATGGACGGGCAACCGCCCTGTCGATGTACAAACGCCGCTGGATGGGCTCGGTGCGTGCCTGCATGGATCGCTGGGGCGAGTTCACCAGAATGACAGTGGAAGCCCTTGATCGGACGCCGCCGGGCCAGGTTCTGGTTCTTGGCTACAGCCAGCTGGTGCAAAATTTCGAGGAGAACCTCTCCAGCATCCACTCTTTCTTCGATCTGCCGGCACCAAACTTCGACGCTTTGAGAAAAAATCCGGACAAGACACTCTTACCTCAGACGGAATCGCTGGAGCGCTGGAAGAAGGAGATTGATAAGCCGGATATTGAGTACTTTGACAGAACCTACGGTTCGCTGATGGACGCTCTCGGGTTGAGCTGAAGGTGAAATGCGATCCCAATATCTTCCCTCTAACCTTCATAAAAAAGGGGTTCCAGAATTTATAATCTGTAACCCCTTGATTTTACTGGTAGGCGGTACTGGATTTGAACCAGTGACTTCTACCGTGTGAAGGTAGCACTCTCCCGCTGAGTTAACCGCCCGTGTAACTTTGTCGAATCGTGGCTTTTCTTATATACCCCGTTTTACGGTAGATCAAGGATTTACTATACGTTTTCTTACATATTTTTCAGCCGGGACATCAACTGTCCACTTTTTTCTTCAGTTCTTTACCGACCTTGAAAAAGGGGAGCGTTTTCGAGGGGACGGCAATGGGCGCGCCTGTTTTCGGGTTGCGGCCCGTGTAGGACTTATAGTTTTTTGCCGTGAAACTGCCGAACCCGCGTATTTCCACCCGGTCTCCCCGGGTGATCGAGGCGGAGATCTCGTTGAAGAAAGTGCGTACGACCTTTTCAGCCTCCCTTGCGTTTAAACCCGCCCTCTCTCTTAGCACATTGATCAGGCCCGATTTGTTCATTGAAGCCCCTCGCTGTCCATAATGCAACAATTATAATGGGTTGATGAGTTTCAAGTCAAGAATAAATTTCAACGCTGGGCTGAATTTACCCCCTTATTACAGTTGTTTATGCAACGAGGGGGGGTTAGGTCATGCGGGAGGCGTGTCCTTTTCCGTATCCGGCTCCCCGGCATCATCCCCCCGGGGGGCGGTTGTTGAGATCGGGGTGTCCGGTTCATCCTTTTTTTCTAGCGTTATTTCTGTTTCCGACAACTGTTCCGCCAACGCTTCCCTGGAAGATTCAGGTGGCGGTTCTTCCCCCGGTTCCTTTGCCGGTTCTTCCCCTGGTTCCTCGGCTGACTCTTCGTCCAAGTCCCCGTCCAGGGGCGCCTTGTTCAGTTCCTCGATCTCCTTGGGCGTGGGAAGGTCCTTCAGGTTTTTCAGTTCGAACAATTCCAGAAACTGCTTGGTGGTCGCGTAGATGATCGGCCTGCCCGGTATCTCCTTGCGTCCCAGGACACGAATCAGTTTGCGCTCCATGAGCATCCGCAAAACGCCGCCGCAGTCCACCCCTCTCAAATGTTCGATGTCGCTGCGGATTACCGGTTGTTTGTAGGCGATGATGGCCAGGGTTTCCAGGGCGGGTTTGCTGAGGCGCGCGGGCCTGGGCTGGATGAACTTTTTTATCCACTGGATGTACTCCGGCCGGGAGCGGAACTGGTATCCGCCGGCGACCTCGCGCAGCACGAAGGCGCCGGTGCGGGACTCGTATTCGGCCTGCAGTTCCTGAACGGCCTCCCTGATCTCCTTGCGGTCGGCAAGTTCGACGACCTCCTTGATCCTGTCCAGGGCCAGGGGTTCCTCCGAAACGAAAATCAGGCTTTCGATGATGTTCTTCAAATCTTCCATTACACGTAAAATACCCTGATGATACCCGAAGACAGGTGCTGGGCGATTTTGATCAGGTTCAGTTTGACCATTTCAAGCAGCGCCAGAAAGGTCACGATGATTTCGCTTCTGGTGGCTTCTCCGGCGAAAAGCTCGGTGAAGGTCATGGTGCCTTTTTCCTCCAGGAGGTCCACGATTTCCGTAATGCGCTCCTTGACGGACACCCGGTCGGCCTCCATGTCGATTCTGTGGTTGTCGGGGATGTTCTTCAGGATCTTCTGGAACGCGTCTATCAGTTCAAACAGTCCGACCTGGATCACCTGCTCGCTTTCTTCGAACTCCCTGAACTCCCCTTCGGCATAGGCCCTGGCAAAGGTTTTTTCCCCCAGGAGATTCCTTTCGGCCAGCTGATCGGCAACCGACTTCATCTGGAGGTATTCGATCAGGGGCCCGGTGAGCTCCATGCGCGGGTCCTCTTCCTCTTCCTCGTTCCCGTGGGTGGGCAGGAGCGTGCGCGATTTAATCTGGGCCAATGTTGCGGCCATTACCAAAAAATCGCCGGCAAAGTCAATATTCATCATCTTCATCCAGTCGAGATACTCGATGTACTGGCGGGTGATGAGGGCGATGGGAATGTCGTAGATGTCCACCTCGTTTTTCCTGATGAGGTGCAACAACAGGTCCATGGGGCCTTCGAAGACATCTTCGAGCTTTATCTGATAAGGAGTTCCCATTGTTTAAAAGGAAATCGCGGCCCTGGTTTCTTCCATGGTTGCCCTGGCGACCTTGGACGCTTTCTCACTGCCGTTCGTGAAAATTTCGTCCACCAGATCCGGGCGCTCAAGGTAGTAGGCCCTTTTTTCATGAATGGGGGCCATTCCTTTTATCAGAAATTCCGCCATCACCTTCTTACATTCCACACAACCTATTTCCGCCTTTCTGCATGCTTTTTCGGTGGTTTTGACGGTTTCTTCATCCGAGTAAAGCTTGTGGAATTCGTATACATTGCAGACATCCGGATCCCCGGGATCGCTTTTTCTGGCGCGCTGGGGGTCCGTGATCATCTGCAATACCTTGGCCCTGATTTCGTCGGGCGTATCGGAAAGATAGATGGCGTTGTCGTAGCTCTTGCTCATTTTGCGCCGGTCCAGGCCCAGAATTTTTGGGGTCCGGGTCAGAATGGCGTCGGGTTCGGGAAAAACGTTGCCATAGAAATAGTTGAAGCGCCTGGCGATTTCCCGCGTGATTTCAACGTGGGGAACCTGGTCGACCCCCACAGGAACGCCGTTGGCCTTGTACATGATGATATCTGCGGCCTGCAGTACGGGATATCCCAGAAAGCCGAAAGTAGACAGGTCTTTGTTGTTGATCTGTACGATCTGGTCCTTGTAGGTCGGGTTGCGCTCCAGCCAGGGCACCGGGGTGATCATGGAGAGAATCAGAAACAATTCGGCATGCTCCTTGACCCGGGACTGCACAAAGAGGGTGCTTTTTTCAGGTGAAAGACCGGCACTCAACCAGTCCACCATGATGGCCTTGACATAGCCGGGAAGATGTTTCGGGTCTTCGTAGTCGCTGGTCAGGGCATGCCAGTCGGCGATGAAGAAAAAACATTCGTATTCGTCCTGCATGTTGACCCAGTTCAGCAATGCCCCGTGAAGGTTTCCCAGATGCAGCGGCCCGGTTGAACGCATGCCGCTGAGTACTCTTTTTTTCGTTGCCATTCCATTCTCCAAATTTAAATTTATTGTCAATCTCTTACGATTTCAAGATTTTTTGGCGGCCAGAAACTCCTTTGCAAACCGCAGTTCGTCCTGGCGGGTTTCGAGCTTGCCGTTCAAGCGGGCCGTCATGACGGCCGACATGATCTCCCTGTAAACGGGTCCCGGTTTCAGTCCCAATTTCATCAGGTCCTTGCCCGTGACGGTAATGCGTACATCCCTCAAATTGGTCACATAGTTCGATATTGCCCGCTTGACCCTCTGGAACCGCGTACAGGCCATGAGGTAGAGAATCAGTTCTATTTTCAAGACCGATAGGCTGTCGTAGAGGGTGCTGTTGTCGAGCCTGGTATTTTTTTCCAGCGAGTAGAGTATTCTTTCGGCCTGGAACCGTTCCCTGGTGAAGATTTTTCGGTACCGCGGTGCCAGTTCGAGGCGCTGGCAGATATCTTGCGAGGTTTTTCTGTCACAGTTCCGGATCAGGGCCATAAAATAAACGGCCCATTTTATATAGGATTCCTTCAGAAAAAGCAAATCGTGCCATGCAATGACCTTCCTGGTTGAATTGAGCAGTGAAAACAATTCATTGTCCGCTTTTATCGAGGGGTGGATCACCTTGAGCAGGTTGTAGTCCTGCAGCCGCTCAATGGTCGGCGTGGGGTTGTCCTCCTCCAGGATCAGTCGCAACTCCGTAAATACCCGGCGGCCGCTCAGCCGTTTGAAGAAATCCATTTTCACCGCATTTTCGATGAGGCCGGTGGTCAGTTTACCGATGGTGAAACCAAAGCGCTGTTCGAAGCGCAGCGCGCGAAACACCCGGGTGGGGTCCTCCACGAAACTGAGGTTGTGCAGGACGCGGATAACCTTTTCCTTGATGTCCTTGTGAGCGGAGAAAAAGTCGATCAATGTGCTGAATTTGCCGGCGTTTAACCGTATGGCCAGCGTGTTCATGGTAAAATCCCTGCGGAAAAGATCCAGTTTGATGGAGCTTGTCTCGACCACAGGCAGAGCGGCCGGAAATTTGTAATACTCGAGGCGTGCGGATGCCACATCGATTTTGAAGCCGTCAGGGAAGGTGATGACTGCGGTGCCGAATTTGGCATAGGCGTGGACCCGGGCGTTCTTTTGCCCGGCAAACTTTTTTGCAAAGGCGATGCCGTCACCTTCGATGACGATATCGATGTCTTCGTTGGAGCGATAGAGAAACAGGTCGCGTACAAATCCGCCGACGACGTAGGCGTTGCATCCGATTTCGTCGGCGGTTTCCCCTATTTCCCGCAACAAATCCAGAAGAAACGGACCGATACGCTCTTGCATGAAGTTGGAGATGTTGCGTGTGCGGGCGTGTTCCAGCTTTTCGGGCAGCTCGTTCGGGCCGATGGCACGCCGGTTTTTACGCCTTACGAGGATATTGAGCAGGTCGGTGCGGGTCACCACACCGATAATTGCATCGCCCTCTATGACCGGAAGGATACGCTGCTTGTGTTCGATGATTTTTTCCTGAACTTCGAGCATGTCCGCTTCGGGTGCGACGGACACCATCTCCGTGGTCATATACTCGCGTACCGGAACCTGCTTCAGCTTGTGGTAAAGGGCTTTTTCGATAACCTGCCTGGAGATGAACCCGACCAGTTGCCCTCCCTCTTTCTCCGTGACCAGCAGGGCGTTGATATTGTAGCGGGTCATGAGCTCGCCGGCTTCCCGGCAGGACACATCCGCCCGAACCGTGATGGGCGGCGAGGACATGAGGTGTTTGGCGAGTCGCCTGGATTGAATCTTGCTGTAGAGGATGTCCAAAAGTCGCTGTTCGGTCTGTGCCAGGGTCATATCCTTGATGGTCGCTGCTGCGGCGTAGGCATGTCCCCCCCCTCCCAGGGCGGTGACGATGACACCCACATCGACTTCTGGTATGCGGCTGCGGGCCACGACGTAAACCTTGTTTTCCATGAGGGCGATGGCGAAAATGGCATCCAGGTCTTCCATTTTGACCATTTTGTGGACCAGGAAAGCGAAATCGGGAACATAGCGGTCGGTGGATACGGTGGTCAACACCACGTCGACACCATTGATGTTGCGGCTGGTGGAGGCCTGGATCATGTCGTTGAGAATGCCGATCTGTTCAGGGCTGATTTCGCGGGCGATCAGGTTGGCGATCATGTTCAGGTTGGCGCCCCTGGACAACAGAAAGGAGGCGGCGATAAAATCGTTTTGGGTGGTGGAAGGGAAGGTGAACGATCCGGTATCCTCATAGATGCCCAGGCACATGATGGTGGCTTCGTCGGGAGATATGTCGATCTCTTTTTTCTTGAGAATTTCCACGAGAATGGTCACGGTGGCTCCGAGCCGTTCCAGAACCATGTGGGTTCCTTCTATATCGTTTTCCATATGCGGGTGGTGATCGTAGATATGAATGTCCAGTCCGGCCCTGTCGAGAATGCCGGAAAATTTTCCGATGCGGTTGGGCTGCCGCGTGTCCACCAGGACCAGCCTTTCTATCTTTTTGAAATCAATATCTTTTACATTGGCGATATTCAGCAGGTACACCATGGATTGAATGAAAAAATTGCGCAGATTTTTTTCCTGGGAACCGGGAAAGACGACCAGGGAGTCGGGGTAGAGCTTTTGCGCGGCCAGCATGGAGGCCAGTGCATCAAAATCCGCATTGATGTGGGTGGTGATGACCGTCAGCCCCTTGTCTCTACCCATGGTGGTGGGATCCCTTTTCCATTACCATCGAGATGGCAGCATGCTTTTCATATTGCCGTACCGCAGGCGTCTGCAACGCCGGCGAAAAGCGAAGCAGATCATATTTTAATTGCCCGATCAAGAGATTAAACAAGGATACCCATATACGTAAAAGCGCAGCAACGCAAAGAATAAATTCCGAAAACTATTGTCGTTCGGGTTATATTATGGTAATAATTTCCGACTCACCTATTAAGACATCTATACCAGGGGGAATGTTATGCCGGTCTATCTTTGGGTAGGGAAAAACAGAAACAACGATGTACAGAAAGGTGAAATCGATCTTCCCAATGAAGATGCTGTCAGAAGCCACTTGAACAAACTGCGGATTACACCCACCAAAATAAAGAAAAAACCGAAAGACCTTTTCGAAAATGTGGCCTTCTTGCAGCCTCCGGTCAAGGAAAAGGACATCATCGTTTTCTGCCGGCAGTTTTCCACGATGATAGACGCTGGCCTGCCCATTATCCAGTGCCTGGAGATTCTCCAGGCTCAGCAGGAAAACAAAACATTCAAGATAATGCTCAAAAAGATAAAGGAATCGGTGGAGGGAGGGCAGACCCTGGCGGAAGCCTTGAGGAAATATCCCAAACATTTCGATGAGTTGTTCGTCAATATGGTCGCTGCGGGTGAAGCCGGCGGCATCCTGGACACGATTCTGCGCCGCCTGTCCGCCTATATGGAGAAGGCGGCCAAGCTCAAGGGGCAGGTGAAGGGCGCCATGACCTACCCGATCATTACGATCATCGTGGCCGTACTGGTGGTGGGCGTCATTCTGGTGTTTGTCATTCCGGTCTTCGAGGAGATGTTCGAGGGGTTGGGCGGCGATCTCCCGACGCCGACAAAAATCGTCGTGTCAATAAGTGAATTTGTAAAAGACAAGATCCTTTATCTCATCATTGCACTGGTGTTGTTTATTTTTGCCTTCCGAAGGTATTACCGCACGAACCGGGGCCGCATCACCGTCGATGCCATGCTCCTCAAGCTGCCTATTTTCGGCATATTGCTGAGAAAAGTGGCTGTGGCAAAATTCACCAGGACCATGGGAACCATGCTTTCCAGCGGTGTAGCCATTCTGGAAGCGTTGGACATTGTGGCAAAAACGTCGGGGAACAAGACCATCGAAAGGTCCATTTACAATGTTCGTTCCGCCATTGCGGAAGGGCAGACCATGGCTGATCCCCTGCAGGCTACCGGTGTGTTTCCGCCGATGGTGTGCCAGATGATTGCCGTTGGAGAAGCTACGGGAGCCCTCGATGCGATGTTGGGTAAGATCGCCGATTTTTATGACGACGAAGTCGATCAGGCCGTGGAGAACCTGACATCCATGATCGAACCGTTCATGATGGTGTTTTTGGGAACCGTCATCGGTGCCCTGGTGGTGGCCATGTATCTGCCGATTTTCAAGATGGCCGGCGCTGTCTAATCACCGGCTGACAAAAGAAACCCCGTCGCTGGGGGTAAGCCGGAATATCCAATATCCAACAATCAATGTCCTGCCGTGTTTGGTAATCGTGATCATTGGAAATTGGATATTAATTCCTAAACCTCGACAAGCGCAGATTAGGAAATCATTGGATATTCGATTCCGGACTGTCCGGGTTGGGTATGAATTTTAAGAAGACTAAGCCGGAAGGGGACCTTCGCCCGAAGCTGCAGCCGCTGATCCTTTTCCGAATTTTATTCACCTCCATTCTTCTGGGATCAACCGTCATCCTGCAGCTCAGCGAGGATGCCTCCCCCTTTTCCCAGTCACTCCTGGTCCTGTACGTCCTGATCGCCTGCACACTCATTCTGTCATTAATCTATGCGATCATATTGCCCAGAATCAAGCGCGTGCTGCTGTTTGCAATCGTTCAGATCGCCGTGGATACGGTTGTGGTGACGATGATCGTTTTCGTCACCGGCGGCTATTCGAGTTTTTTCAGTTTTCTGTACCTTCTGGTGATCATCTATTCGAGTGTCCTGATTCACCGGCGCGGCAGCATGTTCATGGCTTTTTTTTGCGGTTTGCAGTACTGCGCCATGATTTTGCTGGAATATTACGGCGTGTTGAACCCTTACGGCCTGGAAAACAACCCGCTGGCGATGGAATATGAATGGAGCCGGATTCTGTACAAGATTATTTTCACGGTGCTGGCCTGTTTTGCCGTGGCCTTTTTGAGTGGATTTTTGGCCGAGCAGACGAGGCGCACCAGGGGAGAGCTCAAAGACATGGAGGAACATGTCAAACGGGTGGAGAAGCTGGCCTCCATGGGCGAGATGGCGGCCGGTCTGGCCCACGAGATAAAAAATCCGCTGGCGTCTCTGGCGGGTTCCATCCAGATGCTGCAGGAGGAGATGGCCTACAATTCAGAAAATTACAAGTTGATGCAAATCGTTTTGAGGGAGACGGACCGCTTGAACTCGCTGGTGAGTGATTTCCTGATGTTTGCCAGGCCGCCCAGGGGAAATCTGGAAAAAATAAAGCTGGACAAAGCGCTGGAGGAAATTCTGGTGCTGTTCGAAAAGGACGGCGCCTGCAGCGGAAGGATTGTCATCGAGCGCCGGTTGGTGCCCGACATCTGGGTCGAAATGGACCCGGTTCACCTGCGGCAGATTTTATGGAATCTCCTGCTGAATGCGTCCGAAGCCATCGAGGAGCGCGGCAGGATATCGGTATCTATGGAGCGTCTCAGGTCCCGCAGTGTCAAGGTCGTGGTAACCGACGACGGCATCGGGATCCCCGAGGCATGCCTGGCGCATATATTCGATCCCTTTTACACCACAAAAACACGGGGAACCGGCTTGGGCCTTTCAATCGTACACCGCATCCTCGAATCCTATGCCAGCCGGCTCGAGGTCGAGAGCGAGCCTGGAAACGGCACCACCTTCAGGTTCGGGCTTAAAACGTAATTGCTCAGCTGCCCCGGCTTGTCGGGCGTCGCTGGCAGCGAAGCCCGAAGGGGAAGCAACGCGGCAAAATAGACACCATCCTTGGAATTCACGATTGGAGAAATCGCAGAGATAGTGCTGGTGTTATTATATTTTCTATAATAACAGTTTATTATATATTATCTGCCATGTTGATTATGCAACTGTGGGGTTGACACTCCAGGGTAAATACGTTACCAAACACAGCTCATTTATTTTCGGGGTTCGGGCGATAAAACATTCCGTCCGGTATTGTTGTGATCAACCATACACCGGCGTCGAGGGTTTCGAGTTTTAAAGTTTGAAACCCTCCGGGATTTCCGGCTTCACCGCATCTGCGGCCAAACCGAAAATCGCTCACGTTGGGATATACATTAGAAACATGCGTCGGTATCGTTATCGGTGGCCGGCCGTCTTTAATGAATTGGAATGATGGAAAAATGGAGAAAAGTGAAGTTCTTGAGAAACGTCAGCAGAAAGTATCTGAATTAAAAGAGAAAATAAATCTATTCCCCAATCAGTTCAAGGTGGAGAACACCGTTCGGGAAATACGGGAAAAGATAGACGGCCTGGCGCTCGCCGATGTCGGCGCTTCGGAAGCAGCCTCCGCCAAGGAGCGGTTCGAGATCGAGACCTTTGTTGTCGCCGGCCGCATGATGGCCATCAACCGCTTCGGCAAGGCCAGCTTTATTCGCTTTCGGGACCGGACGGGGCAGATGCAGGCCTATGTGCGCAAGGACAGAATCGGTGACGAGGCCTACAGCCTTTTTAAGCAGTTTGATATCGGTGATCATGTGGGGTTGAAAGGGAGCATGTTCCAAACCAGAACCGGTGAGTGGACCCTGCTGGCGAATGAACTGACCCTGGTCTGCAAGGCCATGAAACCACTGCCGGAAAAGTTTCACGGCCTGAAGGATCCTGAGAAGCGCTACCGGCAGCGCCACCTGGACCTGATCATGAATCCCGAGGTTCGCGAGGTGTTCATCCGCCGCAGCGGCATCATCCAGGCCATCCGTTCATTTTTGCTGGAAAAGGATTTTTTCGAGGTGGAAACGCCCATGATGCACCCCATACCGGGCGGAGCGGAAGCCTCACCGTTCAAAACACACCACAACGCCCTGGGGATGGACCTTTTTCTGCGCATAGCGCCCGAGCTTTACCTCAAACGCCTGGTTGTGGGCGGGTTCGAAAGGGTCTTTGAAATCAACAGAAATTTCAGAAACGAAGGCGTGTCGGCCCGTCATAATCCGGAATTTACCATGCTGGAGTTTTACCAGGCTTACGCGGATTATGAAGACTTGATGGAGCTGACCGAAGAAATGCTTTCTTGCGTGGCACGAGAGGTGATCGGTGAAGAGCGTTTCAGCTACCAGGGAAATACCATCGATTTGAGCGGCAAATGGAAACGCATGACGATGGCCCATGCGCTCGAAAAGGTGGGGGGGATGGATCCTGGCCTGTTGGGAGATCGCCAGGGCCTGCTGAATTTCGCTGCGGAAAAGGGGATCAAGATATCTAAGAAGGGGCGGACGGGAAAGATCATTACCAAGCTTTTTGATGTGCTGGTCGAACCCGAACTGGTTCAGCCGACCTTTATTACCGGATATCCGGTGGAGGTGTCGCCCCTGTCGCGCCGCAGCGAAACCGACCCGACCCTGACGGAGCGTTTCGAACTGTTCATCGCCGGCAGGGAAATTGCCAACGGATTCTCGGAACTGAACGACCCCGATGACCAGAAAGAGCGTTTTCTTCAACAGGTCGAGGACCGGGCGGCCGGTGACGATGAAGCCCACTATATGGATAACGACTACATCGAGGCGTTGTCCTACGGCATGCCGCCCACTGCCGGAGAAGGCATCGGCATCGATCGCCTGACCATGCTGTTGACCGATGCCGCTTCCATTCGGGAAGTTATCCTGTTTCCGCATATGAAGCCCAATCCCTGATACCCCGAACGATTGCAACGTTGAGGGTAAATTTACATCAGGAGAGTATGAAAATTTATGTCTTTTGAATACTTTATCGGCACGCGCTATCTGAAAGCCAAACAGAAGCAGTCCTTTATATCCATGATCACCGTTCTGTCCGTGGCCGGGGTGACGGTGGGGGTCATGGCCCTTATTGTCGTCATCGCCGTCATGTCCGGCTTTGAAGACGACATGAAGTCCCGCATTCTGGGTGTGGAGTCACACCTCGTGCTGATGCGCCACGGCACCTTTTCAGACTATCAGCCGGTTATCGAGAGGATGGAGAAGGTGGCGGGCATCGAAGCGGTAACGCCTTTTATCTACTCCCAGGTCATGCTGCGTTCCTCCCATGGCGTATCTGGATCCGTACTCAGGGGCATCGACCCCAAGAGCGCCCCAACCGTTCTCAAAGGCGTGGATATCGGAGCGCTGTCGGATCAGCCAGCCGGCTCGACGCAGGAAGCTCAGGAGATGCACGTTCCCGGCATCGTTTTGGGCAAGGAGCTTGCCAGAAGCCTGCATGTGCTGAAAGGAGACATGGTGCAGGTGATCACCACCAAGGGGATGATATCCCCCATCGGCCATGTTCCCACGATGCGGCGATTCGTTGTCAAGGGCTATTTCGAAACCGGGATGTACGAATATGACGGCGCCATGGCTTACGTGACGTTGAAGGCTGCCCAGAAGCTCCTGAGAATGAAGGGGGCGATCAGCGGCATCGAGGCCAGGGTGACCGATATTTACAAGGCCCGGGAGGTTGCCGAACGCCTCGTGGAAGTGCTCGGCTATCCCTACTGGGTCCGGGACTGGATGCAAATGAACCGGAACCTCTTTTCGGCCTTGAAACTGGAAAAGACCGTCATGTTCATCATACTGGCATTGATCATCCTGGTGGCGGCATTCAACATTGCCAGCAGCCTTATTATGATGGTAATGGAAAAAACCAAGGATATCGCCATCCTCAAGGCCATGGGGGCCACCGACGGTGCCATTCGCAAGATATTCGTTTTTGAGGGTATGCTTATCGGCGCCATCGGAACGTTTCTGGGGGGGGGGATCGGGTTTGTCCTGTGCGCCCTGCTGGAAAAGTACAAATTTATCGAACTTCCCGGCGATGTGTATTACCTGACCACGCTGCCGGTGAAACTCGACGTGTCGGATGTTGTCGTCATCGCTCTGGCCGCTCTGGCCATCTGCTTTCTTGCGACGCTTTACCCGGCACGCCAGGCTTCCAGACTCGATCCGGTCGAGGCGATACGCTATGGGTAGGGGATTGCATTCAATGTCCGATAAGAGTAAAGCGTCGACAACCCGCGTATCGGCGGATGCACGGCTGCTCATCCAGATGCGGGGCTTGTTCAAGAGCTTTTCCAGCAATGACGTGTCCATCGATATCCTCAAGGGCGTCGATTTCGACATCCCGGCCGGAGAAACGCTGGCGATCGTGGGCGCATCGGGGATCGGCAAGTCGACACTGTTGCATATTCTCGGGACCCTGGACCGCCCCGACAGCGGCAAGGTGCTGTTCAAGGGTGAGGACGTTTTCAGCTACAGCAGCGCAAAACTGGCCGCATTCAGAAACGAAACCATCGGGTTCATGTTTCAATTCCACCACCTGTTACCCGAATTCAGCGCATTGGAAAATGCCATGATGCCGCTCCTGATCAAGGGGATCAGCAAAAAAGCGGCAGCGGTAGCTGCCGAATCCATCCTGGTGAGGGTCGGCCTCAAGGAAAGGCTTGCCCACCGGGTGGGGAAACTGTCCGGAGGGGAACAACAGCGTGTGGCCCTGGCCAGGGCGCTGGTTCTAAAGCCGAGTGTGCTGCTGGCCGATGAGCCCACCGGGAATCTGGATCAGAAGAACAGTGAGCAGGTTCACGATCTTCTCTTTCAGCTGAATCGGGAACTCGCCATGACGATGGTTGTGGTCACTCACAATATGCAGCTTGCCGCCTATATGTCCCGCTGCGTCACCATCGTGGACGGGCAACTCGTGGACAAGGGGTGAGCCGCCTGATGATAAAACGCATTTTCCCGATCCTTTGCATGGTGGCGGCTTTCGCCCTGCCGCTTTCCGTTCAAGCACGGGAAGCGAGGAAAGCGGTCGTGCTCCCTTTTGCCATCAACGCCCAGGAAGACCTGGCATATCTCGAAGATGAAATTCCCGAACTTATCAAGAAGCAGCTGCGCGAGGAGAACGCACGCATCCTCGATCCCGACGCCGGAGATCTCTCCAACTGGAGGAAAGCAGGGGAAAATCCCGACGTGGCCGCGCGCATCGGGAAAAAGGCAGGTGCTGAAAATGTCATCTGGGGGAGCCTGACCCGGGTCGGCCAGCAGTTCAGCCTCGACGCCAAACTGCTGACGCTCGACGGCGGGACCGCATTGAAAAGCTTTTATGCCGAAGGAAAGGGCATCGATCATCTGCTTGCCGCCATCAGCAAACTGGCCGGCGATATATCCGTAAGCCTCTTCGGCAGTGAAAAAATAGAGGCCATACGCATCGAGGGAAACCGGCGCATCGAAAAGGATGCGATCATGCGCTACATCCGGACGAAACCCGGTGATATATATGTCCCCAAAGACCTTTCAGATGATCTCAAATCCGTCTATTCCATGGGATACTTCGAGGATATCCGTATCGAATACGAGGATGGGAAGGATGGGAAAATCATCATTTTCAAGGTAAAGGAAAAGCCGACCATCAGACGCATCAAGTTCAAAGGCAATAGAGCCTATGACGATGAAGAGATTCTGGACAGCATGAACATCAAGTCGGGATCGATACTCAATATATTCAAAATCCAAAACAATATCATCCGGATCGAAAACCTTTACAAGGAAAAGAATTACCACAATGTCAAGGTAACCTACTCGGTTGAAGAGCTGGAGAACAATCAGGGAGACCTGCTGTTCACCATCGAAGAAGGCAAAAAAGTCAAGATCAAAGAGATCAGCTTCGAAGGCAATACGGTCTATACGGACAAACAGCTGAAAAAGATTATCAAGACAGATGAAAAGGGTTTTTGGTCCTTCCTCACGAGATCGGGCGAACTGAATCGGGACGATTTGCGCCAGGACGTTACGCTGCTGGCGAATTTTTACCACAACAACGGATACATAGAGGCAAAGGTGGGGGCGCCCCTGGTTGAATTCAGGGACGATATGATATATATAAAGTTCAAGATTACGGAGGGTCCCCGTTTCAAGGTGGGCTATGTCGGTATTACCGGAGACCTGATTCTGCCCGAGGACCAGTTGCGGGAACGGCTGCAGATCACTCAGAAAACCTTTTACAGCCGGGAAACGATTCGCAACGACGTTGTGGCCATCACCGACATCTATTCCGA
Organism: Deltaproteobacteria bacterium; assembly: GCA_022340465.1. Taxonomy (NCBI): domain Bacteria; kingdom Pseudomonadati; phylum Myxococcota; class Myxococcia; species Deltaproteobacteria bacterium. The sequence continues at coordinate 141,083 of JAJDNW010000130.1, forward strand.
CGAGGGGTATGCCCATGCCGATATTTTCCCGCGGGTCGACAAGGATTTAGATAACTTAAAAGTAGATATCGAGTTCGTTATCAAAAAGGGCAAGCAGGTCTATTTCGAGGCCATCGTCATCGGCGGGAACAATAAAACCCGGGACAAGGTCATTCGCCGGGAACTGCAAATTTACGAACAGGAGCTGTTCAGCGGAAGCCGCCTGAAAAGAAGCATGCGGAACCTTTACCGCCTGGATTTTTTCGAGGATGTCAAGGTCGACATGGCTGAGGGCAGCAGCGACGACAAGATGGTGCTGAAAATCGATGTCGCCGAAAAATCCACCGGGAGTTTCAGTGTGGGGGGCGGCTACAGCAGTGTTGAATATGCCTACGCGACCGCATCGGTGCAGCAGCGCAACCTGTTCGGCCGGGGACAGGATTTGCAGTTGAGGGGGCAGGTCAGCGGTGTTTCCCAGACCTACGTGCTCAGTTTCACCGAGCCCTATTTTCTGGACACGCACCTGTCGACCGGTTTCGACCTGTACAACCAGACCCGGGATTACAGCTCATATGACAAGGACAGCACCGGCGGCAAGATACGTTTTAGCTTTCCCACTTGGGACTACACCCGCTTTTACTGGCAATACGCCTATGATGTCAGTACGGTATATAATATCGATGAGGACGCGGCCAATTCCATACAGGAGATGCGGGGCACCAACATCACCAGCAGCACCAAGGTGACCATGAAGTACGACTCCAGGGATAAAATTTTCAATACCACCGAAGGCGCTCTGAACAGCGTTTCCATGGAGTACGCCGGTATCGGGGGCGACGTCGCCTACACCAAGTACTTGGGCGAATCCGGATGGTACTTCCCGATGTTCAAGGGGACGGTGGCTATGCTGCACGGAGAACTGGGCTACGTGCACGAGAACCCCGGTGGATTTCTGCCCGACTACGAAAAGTTCTACCTGGGCGGCATGAATACGGTGCGCGGCTTCAAGTGGCGCGACATTTACGCCGTGGACGACAATGGGGACGAAATCGGCGGCAATTACATGGTACAGTTCAACGCGGAATACCAGATACCGCTGGTGCCGGAAGCCGGTGTGGTGGGGGTCCTTTTCGTGGATGTGGGCCAGGTGTACCGTGAAGACCAGATCGACAATCTGGGACCGACGCGCGAGAGTTGCGGCGGCGGTTTCAGATGGTATTCACCCGTGGGCCCCATCCGTTTCGAATACGGCTACATCCTCGATCCGAAGCCAGGCGAAACCCGGGGCCGCTGGGAGTTTTCCATGGGAACGGTTTTCTGATATGGATGCGGCATGCGCAGCTGAAAAGGGATGGCCGCCGGGACCGTAAGAGGATAGAGAACATTTAACAGGTGAAAGGGTTAACGAAAAGCGGGCAATAAAGAGGTGAAAAACATGAAAACAGCTGTATCGCTACTTGTGACAATAACCGTGGCACTGTGCCTTGTTGCCGCGCCCTGCATGGCGGCGGATGTCGCCAAAATCGGCGTTGTGGACATTCAGAAGGTGCTGCACACATCGGCTGCCGGAAAGAGTGCCAAAGCGGAAATCAACAAGAAGGCGCGCGAAATGGAAGGCTTGCTGAATGATAAAAAAGGCGAGATTGAAAAGCTGCAGGCCGACCTCGAACGTGAATCGCTGGTCATGAGCAAGGAAAAGCGCGATGAAAGACAGCGCGAAATCCGCATCAAGGTCAACGACATCAAGGCGCTCAAAGAAAAATTTGAGAAGGACCTCAAGGTCATGGAAGGCCAGGTCATAAAAAGGATCCAAAAGGAGTTCGAGTCGATCGCCCAGGCGATGGGCAAGGAGCAGGGATATCTGCTCATCATTACCAATCCGGTCGTGGTCTACTCGCCGAATTCCATCGACATCACGGATGAACTGATCCAGAAATACGACGCTGTTTATAAGGAAAAGGGCGGTTCCTTCGACTTTCAATTGAACCCGTAGCCGGTTAGAGGTCGGACCCATCATGCGTTTTACTGTAGGAGAGGTGGCGGAGAGGATAAGCGGCAAGGTTCGCGGTGATGCGAACAAACCGGTTTCAGGCGTGGCGCCGTTTGAAGAGGCTGCCGGAACAGACATTACCCTGGCGGCCGAGGCCAAATTCATCAAGCGTCTCGGCGAAACGGATGCCGGCTGCATCATCGTTCCGGACGACTGCCGGAGCGACGCAAGCGACTTGATTCTGACGCGGAACCCGCGGGTGGCCTTTGCCAAAGCCATCGCGCTGTTTCACCCCCGGCCTGAACCGTCGGCGCGTGTCAGCGAACAATCCGTGGTGGGGAAAGCGGTCGTTTTTGGCGATGCCGTCGACGTGGCGCCCTTTGTCAGTATCGGCGACCGGGTCAGAATGGGCAGCCGGGTCAGAATTCATCCGCACGTTTTCATTGGCGATGATGTCACTATCGGGGATGATGTCGAAATCAAACCCAACGTAACTGTCATGGAACGTTGCACCATCGGCAGTCGGGTCCTCATCCAAGCGGGAACGGTTGTCGGCAGCGACGGATTCGGCTTCGCGCCCGATGGTGAGACGTATCATAAAGTGCCCCATGTCGGCACCGTTGTGATCGAAGATGATGTGGAAATCGGCGCCAACAATGCCATTGACAGGGCAACCTTCGGCAGGACCTGGATCCGCAAGGGCGTCAAGACGGACAACCTCATACAGATTGCCCACAATGTCGAAGTCGGGGAAAACACGGTCATCGCCGCTCTCACGGGCATATCCGGCAGCGTCACCATCGGCAGGCACGCTGTCTTGGCGGGTCAGGCCGGTATCAGCGGCCACCTGACCATTGGCGACTATGCCGTGATCGGCCCGAAAGCCGGGATTGCCAAACCGGTGGCCCCCGGCGAGACGGTTATGGGCGCCCCGGCCGTACCGATAAAGATGTTCTTGCGGCAGAGCAGCCTGTTGAACCGTTTGCCGGACATGAAAAAGAAACTGGCCGAGTTGGACAAAAAAATGCGTGCACTTAAATTATCCAAGGATGGGGATGAACAATAGCGTCCCTTGTCCGCTAAACGCCTGGAGTCGATCATGCGTGTCTACGATATTCACGAAATAATGAAGTTTCTGCCCCATCGCTACCCGTTTCTGCTCATCGACCGGGTTGAGGAAGTCGTTCCGGGAGAGAGGGTCAGGGCACTGAAAAACGTCACCATTAACGAGCCCTTTTTTCAGGGGCACTTCCCGGGCATTCCGGTGATGCCGGGGGTGATTATTTTAGAGGCAATGGGACAGGCGGGCGGGGTGCTGGCCTACGAATCCCTCGGAGAGAACAAAAAAGGCCGCATTGTGTTTTTCACGGGCATCGACAAGGCGCGATTTCGCAAGCCGGTGGTGCCCGGTGATCAGCTTGTGTTTGAATTGACACTATTGAAAAAAAGGGCCAAGGTTGTGCGCATGGCCGGAATCGCCACCGTGGACGGGGTAAAAGTGGCGGAGGCGGAGCTGATGGCTGCATACGGAGAAAACAGATGATACACGAGACGGCAATCGTCCATCCGAAGGCTGAACTGGGCGCGAATGTGGAAATCGGAGCGTTTTCCGTTATACGTGAGAACGTGACCATCGGTTCCGATACGTGGGTCGGGCCGCATGTGGTGATAGAACCTTTTGTGGATATCGGCAGCGACTGCAAAATCTTTCAATATGCGGCCATCGGGGCACCGCCGCAGTCGCTGAAATATGCCGGCGAGAAGACCTGGGTCAAAATCGGACGGGGCAATATCGTTCGAGAATTCGTCACCATCCACAGGGGGACTTCGGATGGCGGCGGCGTGACCGAAATCGGCGAGGAAAATTTTATCATGGCCTATTCGCACATTGCCCATGACTGCAAACTGGGCAGGAACATCGTCCTGTCCAACAACGCCACACTGGGCGGGCACATCACCATCGGAGACTACGCCACCGTGGGCGGCCTGGTGGCCATTCATCAGTTCGTACGGGTGGGCAACTATGCGTTCATCGGAGGCAAATCTGCCGTGGTCAAGGACATCCCCCCCTACATGATAGCGGCCGGGGACCGGGCGAGGCTCCACGGCCTGAATGTCGTCGGTTTGAAGCGCCATGGGTTTTCGAGAAATACCCTGAGCATGCTGAAAAAAGCCTATCGCCTGGTTTTCCGCATCGGGCTTACGCTGAACGAGGCCATAGAAAGGGTGGCGGCGGAAGTGGAGCAGGTCCCTGAAGTTGTCCACCTCATCGAATTCATCAAATCCTCCCAACGCGGGATTACCAGATAAAACCCATGCGCATCGGACTCATTGCCGGTAGCGGGCAGTTTCCCATCATTTTCTGCAGAAAGGCCAGAAAAGCGGGATTCGACATTTACGCCGCCGCTTACCATCATGAAGCGGATCCGGCGCTGGCCGACCATGTGAACGAGATCGAGTGGTTTTACCTGGGACAGGTCAACCGGCTGATCAAATATTTCAAAAAGCACCAGGTCACGCAAGCCGTCATGATGGGCGGCATCAAGAAAACCAAGCTTTTCAAAAATTTAAAGCCCGACATCAAGGCGGTTTCCCTGCTTGCCGGATTACGACACACTCATGACGACGGCATCCTGAGGGCGTTTGCCGGCCTGCTGGAGAAAAACGGGATAACCGTCAGGCCGTCAACCTTTCTTCTGCCCGATCTTTTGGCGCCCGAAGGCTGCTGGACGCGGCGCAAACCGACGCGGGAAGAGGCTGCCGAGATAAAACTGGGGTGGAAGATTGCCAAGGAGATCGGGCGCCTGGACGTCGGTCAGTGCGTGGTCGTGGGCGGGGGAAGCATCCTGGCCGTGGAAGCTGTGGACGGTACCGATGCCACCATCAGAAGGGGGGGCGGGCTCGGCGAGGGCAACGCGGTGGTGGTGAAAGTCTGCAAACCTATTCAGGATGAGCGGTTCGACATCCCTGCCACCGGCGTGGAGACCATTCGAACGATGGTGGAGGCCCGGGCCAGGGTTTTGGCGATCGAGGCGGGCAAAGCCGTTGTATTCGACCGTGAGGCCATGATAGCCTTGGCCGACGAACAGGGGATCGCTATTTTGGCCATGACGGAGCCGTGACCGATCCGGAATGTGGAAAATTATGAACCCGATACAAAGGAAAATTCGTGCGGCCGTCGTTGGCGCAGGCTATCTGGGTAAATTTCATGCCCAGAAATACGCCAACATGGAAAATGTGGACCTCATCGGGGTGGCGGACACCGATATGGCGGCGGCGGAAAGGGTGGCCGCATCTCTCGATACCAGGGCCTATGCGGACTACACCGATCTTTTCGGCAGAGTGGACGCCGTCAGCGTGGTCGTGCCGACATCGGCGCATTTTGAAGTCAGCAAAGACTTTTTGCTGCACAATGTCGACCTGTTGGTGGAAAAGCCTTTTACAACGACCCTCCAAGAGGCGGATGAACTGATTCGTATTTCGGAGTCCCGGGGGCTTTTGGTGCAGGTCGGCCATCTCGAACGCTACAACCCTGCGGTGGTGGCTCTCCAGGACATCATTAAAAACCCCCTGTTCATCGAATCCCACCGCTTGGGGATATTCAAACCCCGGGCCACGGACGTGAGCGTGGTGCTGGATCTTATGATTCACGATATCGATATTATACTGAATTTCGTAAAAGCGGAGATGGAGGGCATCCGTGCCGCCGGCATGCCGGTAATAACCGAGAATGTGGATATTGCCAACGCACGGCTGGAGTTCAAAAGCGGCTGTGTGGCCAACGTGACGGCCAGCCGAGTTTCCATGAAAGATGAGCGCAAGCTCCGTATTTTCCAGCGGGATGCCTATATTTCCATCGATTTTGCAAATCATGAGGCCACCATCGTTCATAAAAATGCAGGCAAGACCGACGGGCTTATTCCCGGCATGGAAATCGAAACCCGGTCCTTCCCCAAGGGTGACGCGCTGGACGACGAACTGAAATCTTTTGTGAATTCGGTGAGAAGCCGCACGGAGCCGTATGTGACGGGGCAAATGGGGCGGGATGCACTTAAGACAGCCCTGGATGTCATGTCTCAAATACGACAAACGCGCTCCAAACTTGCCTTCCTCTGATCCCATGGAATCGAAACAAGATAGAAAATGCGTCATGATCATTGCCGGAGAAGCATCGGGGGATCTTCACGGTGCCAACCTGATCAAGGCGTTGAAGAACCAGGCGCCGGGCACCTTTTTCTGCGGGATCGGCGGGCGGGCGATGAGGGCTGCCGGCGCCCGGATCATCGTGGATGCCTCCCGGCTGTCGGTAGTGGGTATCACCGAGGTGTTCTCCAAAGGCCGTTCGCTGCTGCGAGGGATTTCCCGGGCCAAGCAACTGCTCAACTCTCTCGAGCCCGATCTATTGATCCTCATCGACTTTCCGGACTTCAACCTGCATATTGCCGCCAGGGCCAAAAAACTGGGTGTTCCCGTTTTGTACTACATCAGTCCTCAGCTGTGGGCCTGGCGGGAGGGCCGGGTGAGGAAAATCAAGCGCTTGGTCGACCACATGGCCGTTATCCTGCCATTTGAGGTGGATTTTTATCGAATGCACGACGTGCCGGCTACCTATGTGGGGCATCCCCTTCTGGACGACGGCACGCCATTTTCGGCAATACCCCCTGAATCGCTACCGGTAAAGGATCAAGCCGTCGGCATTTTGCCGGGTTCCAGGGACAAGGAAATCGTGCGCAACCTGCCGGCCATGCTGGCTGCGGCAAAGGATATCCAGCGCACAACCGGCGGGGTGCGTTTTGTTATCTCCCGGGCGCCTTCGGTGGAAAAAGCGCTCATGGACGGCATCGTTGCTGAGCACGGCAAAGGTGTCGATTATCGCATAAGCTCAGACCACGTGCGGGAAGTCTTCAAGGCGTGCCGCCTCGTGATTGCCGTGTCGGGAACGGTCACCCTGGAAGCGGCCATTTGGGGGACACCGGCCGTCATTGTCTACCGGGTCTCTCCGGTCAGTTATTGGCTGGGGCGGGCGCTCATCAAGGTCAAGTACATCGGCCTGGCGAACCTGATTGCGGGGCGGGAAGTTCTTCCCGAGCTCATCCAGCGGGATGCATCCCCTGAAAACATCGCCCGGGTGGTTACGGGGCTTTTGGGGGATGCGGAAGCCATGACCGCCATTCATGACGGCTTGAAAGAGGTCAGGGAACGCCTCGGCGGGACCGGGGCTTCCGCCAGGGTGGCGGATATTGCCATGGGGATGCTAAATAAAGGGTCGTATTAGAGAAAATTATTTATGTTTACGCTAAAACGTCCAAGGTTACGGGAACGTCACTACCGTCTGATAGCGCTGGTGAAGGCCAGGTGGATCAAAATGGCCCTGGCCGTTCTCTGCATGCTTGTCATGGCGGGAACCGAAGCGGCGATTCCCTTTTTGATGAAGCCGGTCATAGACGATATCTTCATTAAAAAAGATTTAAGCATGCTGAAGCTGATTCCGTTTGTCGTCATACTGCTCTATATCATCAGGGCGATGGTCATGTACGGACAGGAGTACCTGATGAATTATGTGGGGCATGACATCATCCGCAAACTGCGGAACCAGCTGTACGACCGTATCCAGGACCTGTCCCTGGCTTTTTTCTACCGGGAGAGAACCGGTACGCTCATGTCCAGGATCACCAACGACGTCAACATCATTAAAACCATGGTTTCCACTGCCGTGACCGGTTCCCTGCGGGACGTATTTACCCTGATTGGTTTGACCGGCGTTATTTTTTACCGGGATTGGAAGCTGGCCCTGCTGGCCATGGTGGTGCTGCCCGTCGCCTTTTATCCCGTCGTGGAGTTCGGGCGTCGCATCCGGCGGGTCAGTACCGGCCGGCAGGAGGCCATGGCGCAGATGACGTCGTTCCTGCACGAAACCTTTGCCGGCAATAAGATCATAAAGGCTTTTGGTGCGGAATCCTACGAAAAGAAACGCCTGCACGATAAGTCAAAGGAGTTGTTCAAATTAGAGATGAAGTCCGTTAAGTACCGCTCCCTGACGTCTCCGGTCATGGAGTTTTTCGGCGGCCTGGGAGGGGCGGGCGTCATCTGGTACGGCGGATACAAGGTCATCAGCGGATCTTCCACGCCCGGCACGTTCTTCTCATTTCTTACGGCGGTGCTCCTGCTGTACGGGCCTGTAAAGAAACTGGCCAAGGTGAACACCACTATTCAGGAAGGGATGGCGGCGGCCGACCGGGTGTTCGACATTATCGAGCTCGAGCCGGACATCGAGGAACCGGTGCATCCCAAGGAACTGAAGGCGGCCACCCATCGTGTGACCTTTGAAAACGTGCAGTTCAAATATGAGGAGGATCCGGTACTCAAGGGCATCGATTTGAATGTGGCCGCCGGCGAAATCCTGGCTTTGGTCGGCATGAGCGGCGGGGGAAAAACATCCCTGGTCAACCTGATACCTCGTTTCTACGACGTTACCCGGGGAGCCGTACGCATCGATGGTACGGATATCCGGGACCTAAGCCTTGCGCACCTGCGACAAAGGATCGCCATCGTGACCCAGGAGCCCATCCTTTTCAACGATACGGTGCGGAACAATATCGCTTATGGCCGTAGAGATGCCTCGGCGGAAGCGATCGAAAATGTCGCCAGGGCCGCCTATGCCTATGATTTTATCCAGGGTTTTCCCCAAAAATTTGAAACCATGATCGGGGAACTGGGCAGCCGGTTATCAGGCGGAGAGAAACAGAGGATCTGCATTGCCAGGGCGCTTTTAAAAGATGCGCCGATTCTGATTTTGGATGAGGCCACCTCCGCGCTGGATGCGGAATCGGAAACGCTAGTGCAGAAAGCGCTCGAGAATCTGATGAAAGGGCGCACCACCTTCGTGATCGCCCACCGCCTTTCGACCGTTGCCTTTGCCAACAGGATCATCGTCCTGGTGGGCGGTGAGATCGTGGAGCAGGGCACCCACGACGAGCTTATGGCGCAGAAAGGGGCCTTTTACAAGCTTTACCAGATGCAGTACAGCGGCAACGGCGCTGATGCTGGACTTGAGAAGTTAGGGAATTAAGAAGTATTGATAAAATTTCAGTGATCTCTGTGAGCTCGAGCGAAGCGGGCGAGAGGAAAAAATAGCCAACGGCTTTAGCCGGTTAACGCATGAAGCGCAGCTGCCACACCCTGAAAATGGCTTCCAGCACGATTTTACGGGACATCTTGGACTTCCCCTGTCGCCGGTCTTCAAAAATGATAGGATACTCGAGCAAGCTGAACCCATGGGCAAAGGCACGATATTTGAGCTCTATCTGGAAGGCGTAACCTTCCGAGCGGATGTTTTTTAGGCCGATGCTTTCGAGAACCTCCCGCTTCCAAACGTTGAACCCCCCGGTGAGATCACGGATGGGCAGGTTGAGGATGGTGCGGGCGTAAAGGGATCCGAAGGAGGAGATGAGTTTTCGCTTGGGTCCCCATCCCGTGACACCGCCGCCCTTCACATAACGCGAGCCGACAATGAAATCGGCATTTTTTGTCTTTTCTATCATCGCCGCAAGATAACGCGGGTGGTGGGACAGGTCGGCGTCCATCTCCACAAAAATATCGTATCCTCTTGCCAACCCCCAGTTGAAGCCGTCGATGTAGGCGGTTCCCAGCCCCGACTTGGCCGTACGTCGGAGAAGAAACAGGGCAGCACCGTAGTCGGTTGTCTGCATATCCTGCACCTTGCCGGCCGTACCATCCGGGGAATTGTCGTCCACCACGAGGATGTGCACCCGGTTGAAGCCGGTGGTTTCGGAAAACGTTTTACGGATGACCTTTTCAACGTTTGGAAATTCGTTGTAAGTGGGGATGACAATCAACGCTTTCATCATAACGTCCTTTATTTTCCACCGGCTCAGCCGGTAAGAATTGAACCGAGATAGCGAGCGCATTCCCTGCAGCTTGCTGCAGGGTAAGCGAGCGAATCATAATTAATAGAATTCCTTACGGTGAAGATTCCCCTTAAGCTTGCTGCGGGGAATCTTCAAAAGGTTCTACCGATCCGGTGGGATATCCATACAGCAACCGTAATGCGTTCATAGCTGACAGGTCATAGCTCATATCACGCTATCAGCTGTGCGCGTTTTTTCCCTTGGCCCCTGGCCCTCCAGGCCTTCGGCTTTAGCCGAAGGTGGTTGGTTCATTCTGCCGCTTCCCGGATAGCATGTATCTTTTGAGGCGCCGGCCGTCAGGGGGACGGTGCTTTTCGCTGCGCGCACATCTCCCCTGTTTTGCGGCACCCAGCGCTGGCCGCCTTTGAAGCCGAAGGCGCGGTAAACCAGGAATTCGGCCAGGGGCTGTTCATCGCTTCCCATGGAGGGGGGATGCCCGGATCGATAGATCAAGACCCTCTGGGGCGGTGCCACGACGTTGAAGACCTGCTTGAGTCGTCTCAGATATTTGGGAGAAGTGCCACTGATACCCACTGCGTCCCGGCCGATAAGCTCCCGGTCGCTCCACCAGAAATCATAGGCATTGGGACGTTTCCACCGGTTGATGGAGACGGTTCGCGGTTTGCCGGGCGTGTAGAAAGCCAGCGTGCTGGCATCCTGATAGTTCAGGCCGAAGATGAAGGTTTCCTCCGGGTCCGGCATGGATTGCCGCAGGTCGAATACTTTTTCACCAAGGATGTCCCACCCCCTGGTTTCCTGAGACAACCGATCGACACGCATTGGTATGGGCAAAACGGGCCACAGGAGGTGCAGCAGCACCAGGAAGGTCAGCACGTAGGAGCTGGTGACGGCCCATGGCCACAATTTCCTGCTGAAATGCGCCGCGTTGGATCGTCCGGCGGTAACCGCATGGGCCATGATGACAGCGGCGCCTAAATAGCCTGAGGCGGGCCAGTTGCCCTCCACGCGGGTGTGCAGACTTAAAAAAGCGAAGCCGGCCACTACGGGAAAAGATGTGAAGAACAGATAGGTCAACAGCCAGTGCCCGCCGGCAGTGCTTTTTTTCAGGGGTGTAAACCAGGTCGTCAACAACAGCAAAAAGACCAGGGGAGTCAGGAGGCCCACCTGCGATCCGATGTAGTCGCCCAGATAGCGCAACTGGAAAAGGACTTGGCTGTCGGCGCCTCCCTTGTGGGCGACATGTCGAAAGGTGCTCCATCCATGTTCGATATTCCAATAGACAACGGGGAGAAAAAGGACGAGTCCCAGCACGATGCCGGCATAGGGCCAGGGCCCGGTCAAGCGCTTGCGGAACGACGGGTTCAGCATGCCAAAGAGAAAGGCCAGGGGGGGGAACATGGCCATGGTGTATTTGCTGAGCATTCCAAAGCCGAACCAGGCGCCTCCCAGCAGCCACTGTGGCGGCCTGTCGGTCTCATAAGCCGCCGCCACATGGTAGCAGGCGCCGGCCCACCCGCAAATCTGCAGGCCGTCAGGCGTGGCCAGCAGTCCGGCAGCATTGAAACCGAGTAATGACTGGGAGATAAGCGCGGTGTACCATGCGGCTTTGGCCCCGCACCACCTTCGGGCGGTCAGCACCAGGTATGCCGATGTGACGGCTAAAGCGAGATTGGTCGGGAGCCTGACGGCCGTTTCGGTCTGCCCCAGAAAAATGGTCGCCAGCTTGATGGTCCAGGCGATCATGGGCGGGTGATCATAGTAGCCGAGGGCCAGGTATCTGCTCCACTGCCAATAATAGGCCTCGTCCGGCACCAGAAGAAAGGTGCCGGAATAGAGCACTCTCAGGAAAAGGCCGGCGAGGACGACCGTCCAGGCCATTTTTACATAGCGATGCTCCGACGCTGCAGCCATTGTCATCAAGATATTCGCCTCCTGTTAAAAATAACCAGGGAGCTCAGTATGATCAGAATGTTTCCCATGCCGTAAATGCCGGCTTCCTCCAGATACCTCGACAAATCACGACCCAACAGATCGTAGATATTTCCACCATATAAAAGAAACGACACGATCGTAGCAAAGAAGAGCCAGTTTCGCTTTTTGGCTCCATACACCCAATAGGTCATGATAAAAATAATGATCGGCAGCGACCACAGATAATGTTCCGTGTCCGTGACGGTGATGCTTGGCAGAATGGCCAGCAGCAAAAAGTATTCAAATACAAAATTGCTTTTGGTCTCATCCTGCGTCCCTTGTCGGGAATGTTCACGTCGCAGATCATTCGTCACCAGAATAAAAACGAGGAAAGCCACGCAAGCAACCATGGCGGACGCATAGAGGATGCCGGCCTCTGGAAACAGATATTTTAAGCCGAATTTGTAACCGAGAGAATAAATGCAGCCTTCATCTCGAAAAAAAGAGGTGTTGTGGGTAAGCATCGTGTTGACCCATGCCGCGTGAAATTCGATGTTTCGCCTGATTCCCAGAAAAAGGGATGGCAAGATGAGGCCGGCGAAAATACCGACAAAAAACCCCGCCAGGGCCTTGCCTTTTTTTCTCATCAAGAGGAGCGGTATCAGGATGACAAAATGGGGTTTCATCAGGACGACCCATGCCAGGACGGCCCCGCCCGCCCACTCTTTTTTCCCGGTGATCAGATGCAGTGCAAAAACGGCGAGAAACAGCAAGTGTACATTCCAGTTTCCAATGTGGAGTTCCCGGTTCAAATGGATGCCGGCAACCAACACCGAAAGAAACAGTATTTTGGTGCCGGCGGATTTCTGGTTGCCGAAGAAAGTTTCAGAGATGAACCTTTCCATGTAGATCATGGAACAGATGATCATCGCGCCGACAAAACAAAAATGGATAATTTTGACTGCCCCAAAGGGCATGAGCGCGTAAGGCGCAATGCATAAAAGTGTAAATGGAGAGTATTTGAAAAGTCCGGAACCGGCCCCACCGGTCCGCCCGTACACGGCTTGTCCGTTTAGCAGATTGGCTGCGGCCCTATAATCGACCTCGAGGTCGCTTAACCAGAAGCGCCCGTTGATGATTTCCATCACTCCGAAGCAGATAAAAACGATCGCCATGATCCAGGCAAATCTGTTCGCGTTAAAAGTCAGCAGCAATCTGGTTTTAAGGCTGTCATGGGCAGCGGGCATATCTCTTCTCCTCCGGGCACAACATGTCGATCCTACCGACAGAGAGATCGAAGCCCGATATCGGCCGGGTCAAGTGACAGGCCGTTTCGTATCACGGGAGCCAAGATTCTGGAAGCGTCGATGCGACCTGTTCTATTGACTTGATGCCGAAAGGTCAATAGGATGTCGCCATCAATGTGGGTTCGACAAAAAAGTCCTCAATTCAAAAAAATATATATCAAATCGTTATGCGGATCAACACCATCATCAACCGCTACCTGCTCAAGGAGATGCTGCCGCCTTTTTTGATCAACGTCGGTTTTCTCTTGTTCATCTTTCTAATGACCAGGATCCTCGAGATCACCAATTACATCGTCAACTACGAGATTAGCATGCTCGCGGTGCTGAGCATGCTGTTTTTCTCCATGCCGTTTTTTCTGCAGTTCGTCATTCCCATGTCCGTGATGATCGCCGTGCTTTTAACGCTTATGCGCATGTCGGGCGACAACGAGATCGTCGCCCTGAAGGCCAGCGGTGTGAGCATTTACCAGTTTTTTCCGCCGGTCGTCTTGTTTTGCACAACCGGCGCGCTTGTAACCATGTATTTGACGATTTTCGGCATCCCATGGGGCAGCAGCTCCCTGAAGGCGCTGACGGCCAGGGTGGCCGCCTCGAGCTTCGAAATCGGCCTGAAGGAAAGAACGTTCAACGACACCTTCAACGACGTGATGCTGTATGTCAATAAAATCGATACCGGCAGCAAGGAACTCATCGATATTTTCATCGAGGACAAACGCAGTGAGAACGTTGTCAGCACGATCGTGGCGCCGCGCGGGAAATTGTTCAGCGACCCGGAAAATATGTTTTTCAGGATGCGGCTCTGGGACGGCACCATCAACCAGGTGAACATCGAGAGCAGGCAGGTCAATACCATTCGGTTCGACACGTATGATGTCCGCCTGGACGCCAAGGAGATCTTCGAGAGCAATAAAAAGAGGCGCAAGAGCAGGACGGAGATGAGCCTTGCCGAAATGCAGAATTACATCGAGCAGTCAACGAAGAGGGACAGCGGCTATTATAAAACCCTCATGGATTATCACAAGAAATTTTCCGTTCCCCTGGCCAGCGTCGTGCTGGGACTTCTGGCGGTTCCCCTGGGGTTTCATGCCACCGTGCGCAAGCGTTCTTCAGGGCTGATCGTCGGTTTGTTCTTTTTTCTGATCTATTACGTTTTGCTGACGGCCGGGTGGGGCTTCGGTGAATCGGGAAAATACCCCCCCCTTATCGGGATGTGGGCGCCCAACGTGATCATGGGATTTTTGGCCGTGATTTTTACCTACAGGGCTGGCAGGGACCGTCCGCTGTTGTTCGAAGCATTGCCCGAAAGGATTCACCAAATTTACCAGAGACTGTTCAGAAGCAGGCGCCGGCGTTCATGACCATCATTCAACGATATCTTACCCGTGAAGTCCTCAAGCAGTTTGTCATCGTGCTGGTTGCGGTCATCGGCATTTACGTGATTGTCGATTTTTTCGAAAAATCGGACAATTTCGTGAAAGCCGGGCTGCCCGCCCTGCGGACGCTCACCTTTTTTGCCCTCAACATACCTTTTGTCGCTGCGCAAATCGTCCCCGTGGGCTTGTTGCTTTCCGTTATCATTGTTTTCAGCATGATGAACAGAAACAATGAGTTGATGGCCTTGAGGAGCGGCGGCGTGAGTCTCTACAGCTTATTGAAGCCCATGCTGGTTTTAGGCCTGGTCGCAACCGCGGGATTGTTTTTTTTCTCGGACCAGGTGGTTCCGGTCACGACGGTCAAAGCCAACACCATCTGGACCAAGGAAGTGAAGAAAAAAAACCTCATCTCCTCCAGGGAGAAAAACATCTGGATCAAAGGCCGCCGCCGGATTACCCATATCGCCTATTACGATCCCGCTAAAAGGCGTGCTTACGGCCTGTCCGTGAACTATTTTGACGACCGCTTCCGGCTGATACGCAAGATCGATGCGGAAAAGGGCGTCTTTGAAAACGGCAGTTGGCATCTTCACAAGCTTATCGAACAGATCCGGGTCGGGCCGGCAGGGAGTGAACCCTCCGATACGTTCCAGATATCCTATGTTGAAAAAATGAACAGACAGCTCGATTTTACCCCCGAGGACCTTGCCAAAGTGGTCAGGAAGCCGGAGGAAATGAGTTATAAGGAGCTGTCGGCCTATATAAGCAAGGTGGAAGATGAGGGCTACGATGCCACCGTGCACCGGGTGAACCTGCATGCAAAAGTGTCGTACGCGTTCGTGTGTGTCATCATGTGTCTGATCGGCATGGGGCTGTCCGTGCGCCAGGGGGCGGGAAAGGGCATTTTCTTCAACGTCACGTATGGTATCGCCCTGGCATTTTTTTACTGGGTAGCGCACAGTTTCTGCCTCTCCCTGGGATACGGCGAAATGCTGCCCCCCCTCGTGGCGGCGTGGGTGGCCAACTTCATTTTTATGATCCTCGGCTTTCTCATCTTAGTGTATGCCGAATAGGATTCGTGCCGGGTAGGAGGGTGCCGCAGGCAGGACGCGTAAAACAAGCAGTTTTAGAAAGAAACCGCAAAAGAGAATGAACGTAAAAAGACACATCGAAGCGATCATGCGGGGCGAAACCGATGCGGGGCCTGCGTGGATACCATCCGCCCTGTCGGCAGTAGCTTTTCTTTACGCGGCGGGGGTTAAGCTGCGCAAGTCGGCCTATGCAAAGTCATGGCTCAAAACACGCCGCCTCGACTGCATGGTCATCTCCGTCGGTAACCTCACCCTGGGGGGGACGGGCAAGACACCGATGACCATCTATCTGGCCCGGCTATTGCGGTCGTACGGACACCGGGTCGTCGTCATCAACAGGGGGTACAAGGGCACGGCCCAGGAACGGGGCGGGGTGGTGAGCGACGGGAAGGTCGTGTCGATGCAGGCTTCCGCATGTGGCGACGAAGCCTTTATGATGGCCGGGAGCTTGAAAAACGTCCCCGTGCTGGTGGGTCGCGACCGCCACGCTGTCGGCAAAAAGGCGATCGAGCTATTCAATCCTCAGGTCATTCTGCTGGATGATGCTTTTCAGCATGTCCGGCTCTACCGGGATCTGGATCTTGTTTTGCTGGACGCTGAAAAACCGTTTGGAAACGGAAGGCTTTTTCCGCGAGGCACGCTCAGGGAAGAGACGGCCGCGTTGAACCGCAGCAGTGCGGTCGTGTTGACAAGGGCCGATGGGGACACGGCGCGGCAAGCCGATGCCGTTGGGCGTATCGCACCGGGAAAGCCCGTGTTCCAGAGTCGTCACCAACCGTTCATTGCCCATGTCATTCCGGGAAAAAGGGATGCCGGGTCGGCTATCCGGCCCGCAGAGGAATCCGGCAGCCTGCAGATTCTCAGGGGCCGATCCGGGTATCTCTTTTCCGGTATCGCCGACAACACGCGCTTTTACAGGACGGTGGAAGCGGCCGGCAACCGGGTTTGCGGAGCCTCTTTTTTTGAGGATCATCATCGCTACGCTCCCAGGGAGCTCGAGACGATTATCGAGTCGGCCATCGAAAGCCGTGCCGGGCTGATCGTGACGACTGAAAAGGATCTTTCAAGAATTCCACCCGGTGTGGAATGGCCCGTGGACCTGGTGGCCGTGGGTGTCGAAATCCATTTTCCGGACGACACTTTTGACCGGTACATCCGGCAGCGACTGGAGCCTCTGGGTTGACATCGTCGGTCCGGATCGGAACCTTGGATTCCCGGCCGGGCAGGCACGAGTTCTGACTTGTATTTTTCCGTTAAAGAAAATATGTAGCTGTCGACGCTTGGCAGGGCAGGGTTAATTCTAGAGCATTTGCCATATATATGTTCCGTTTCAACATTGGATTGGAAGGTGGCAAGTTTATTTTTCAAAGCACCGTATCGTCAATATTCTGCACGGCTGTCGCAGTGCCCTGCCGGATTGATGGTGTTTCCACTGTCCGATGTTGTTAAAAATCTGCACTTTTTCATCAACAATCCGGCGGACACAGGCTATGCCTTGGATTGATAGGGTGATTTGAAAAAATAACCCGCCACCCGCTTAGGGCATGCGGAACGGTATTCTGACAAACACGATAATCATAGACAGGGGAGTGTCGCATGGAGATAGTGGGCAGGCTGCGGGTATACGGCGTTCAGGCCTATTTTTTCATGTTTTTTTTCATCCTTTTTTTCAGGCACAAAAACATCGATCTTGTGCGGATCCCTTTTTTTCTTCTCATCATCTGGCAGATGTTCAAAAAAAAGCTGTCGCCGAAATTTTTGATCGACCCGGTCTCCGTCGCTATTTTTTCATTTGTTCTGACAGCAGCCGTCAGCAATACCATCAACGGTATTCCGCTGGACGAGATCGTAAAAATCGCCAACTGGCTGTTCCCCTTCTACCTCGGGAAGTACGTTATCATGAGATGCCCGGAGATCGAGCTGGAGAACATTTTGTCCTGTCTCCTGATCTGTGCGACGGCTTTTTCCGTCATTGGAATAGCGGGGTACCTGATGGGGTGGGACACCATCTTCGGCCGGCCGCTTTTCGATGCGGGGCGGTACCGGTTCACCATCAGTGGAACGAACCGGGCCGGGTTCTACCTGGGGATTTCTCTGGTGCTGGGTACCTATTTTTTTGTCCGGCGGAAAATCTCCTTCGACGTCAAGTACCTCCTGGCCGTTTTCTGCTGGATGACGATTTTTGCTTCGCTCTTTCTGATCAAGGAGAGAAAGACGATCCTGACGGTCATGGCAATCGTTACGATTCTATTGCTGGTGTACAGACGATACAAAGTGGTTATCGTAGGGGCCCTTGCCCTGGCACTCGTTTTGTCGGTGATACCCATCCCGGAAAGATACCACCCCAGGCAAATGGCCCTCAACGTCGGCATGCTGGGGAGGTTCAATGCCTGGGAGACCGCCATCGGGCTCTTCAGGGAAAAACCTGTGTTCGGACATGGATACCCGTCCTTCAAGGAGGCCTGCAGACGCTATAACGAGGAGAACGGGGACAAATTGAGATTCAAGAAATTTCAATATTACAGCATCGCGCACAACCTGAGCCTGAATGCCCTGGCGGAAACCGGTTTTCTGGGGTTTTTGGCGCTCAATGCCGTTTTTTTCAATGCCTGGCGGTTTTATCGATATCGGCATCGTGACAAATCGCTTTTTATTCTGGGGGTGACGATAGGTTTTATCTACGTCACCATGCAGTTCGGCAATTTTGTGCACTCGACTGCCCGCACGGACCTGGCTTTTTTGATAGTGGGGTTGTATCTGTCTTTCGAGCGCTACCGCCAAAGCGGGACGGTTGCCCGGCCGGTGGGTGCGGACAACCGGAAAGAGGGTCCGGAAGCATGAGGTCAATTGTTGTCAAAAGCCCATCCGACACCCTCTAACCGAAAGGACGCAGACAAACGAAGCTTTCGAGACGGGTTGCCATGAATATGCCTGGAATGGCGGACATTATCGATGATCGAAAGATAAAAAAAATACTGGTCATCCAATTCAGACCATTTGGGGACGTGTTACTGGCCACGGGGTATCTGGAGGCGCTTAAAAAAAGGTTTCCCGGGGCGGCCATCGAATTTTTGGTCAAAAAGCCCTTTCACGAGATCTTGCACCGGAATCCTTTTATTTCCAAGGTCATTGCGATCGAGCCCTCATCGGGAATGCGTTATCTGATCGACAGGCTCGGGCTGTTTCGTGACATTCGAAAACAGTGCTACGACCTGATCGTCGACCAGCAGAACGGCACCGGATCCGGACAGGTGGTGCTGTTCAGCAAAGCCGCCTATCGGCTCGGCTGGGCGGACAGCAAATGGCGCTGGTTGTACAATCTGAAGGCAAAACAGGGTCCGGTGAGATACCGCTCGGCGCAGAACTTCGACATGCTTCAGCCGCTGGGCATCGGCGAAAGCCCCCACCGGCTCTACTACCACGTCGAACCGGAATCCATGGCGCATGCAAAAGCATGGCTGGAGCATCGTGGGATAAGCTTGGATCGGTTCATTGTCATTTCGCCCGGCAGTCCCAGAGAAAAGAAGAAATGGCTCGCTGAAAACTTTTCCACGCTCGCCGATAAGCTCGTGACGGCAACGAAAATGCAGGTGGTCTTGTTGTGCGGGCCTAAAGAGTACGGCGATGCCAGGGCCGTCCTGGCGCTATCCCGCCACACCCGCCACCTGGCACTCTCCGTCGATTTCAACCATGCGGCCGCCTTTTTAAAACATTGCCGTCTGCTGATCTGCAACGACGGCGGCCTCAACCATCTGTCGGTTGCCTTGGGAGTGCCCTCCCTGGCTATTTTCGGGAACACGCCGCCCGAGAAATGGTCCCCGCAGGGCTGGTTCCCATACCATTACCACCTGCACCACGCGGACAGAGGGGCGCGATCGGGAAACCATTTCGGCATCACGCCCGAAGAAGCCTGTCAACGGGTGCTGTCGATTCTGGATGAATTGCCGCCGTCCAACACCTTCAACAGCGCCTGCACTTTCTCGAAAACCTGATCCGGCGTGATGTTGAAGGTGTCGTCCTCCAGGTCCCTGTTGTCCATGTCCTTCAAATACACATATTCCCGCCGGTGCCAGGGGCACCATTTCAGGGGGTTCGATTTGGGCCCGAAAATGGATACGGATGGGGTTTTCTGAGAAAAGGCCAGGTGATTCAGTCCACCGTCGTTGCATATCAAAAGTTTGGTGAAATTCAGCAGGGCGCCCGCTTCGTTGAAGGATGTGGGGGGCGAGAGGAGGGCTTTTGTCTGCATGCGGCCGGCGACCTCCTCGGCATACGATTTTTCACCCGGCGCCCAGGGCAGGACGATTTTGAAGTCCGTCTGCCGCTGGATCATGTCACCCAGGGCGGCAAAGCTGCCCGGATTCCATCGTTTGGCCTTGACGGGCGATCCGGCACTGATGGCGATGATATCCGCACCGTTGAGACCGACATCCTGGAGCCATTTCTGAATGTAGTCGAAAGAGGCGGGCCTGATCTTGTACTCTAAATTGTGTTCCCTGAGGTCGATGCCAAGCGGTGCCAGCAGATAGAATTTGTAGATCGAACGGTAGCACACCCGTGCTTGCGGTATCTGGACGTTGTACAGAAAATTCCATCCTTTTTTAATATATCCCAGCCGGTATCTGGCACCGCTGAAAATGATGATCCGGGCCGAGCTGGTGCCTCTCAACTGATCGATAATGAGATCGTACCGGTTTTTTCTGACCCTTGCGGCTGCCGCTATCTGTGGCAGGATGTACCCGAGCCCCCGGCCGCGCGGCGCTTCCATGATCACCAGATTGTCCAGGTGGGGGTTGTCCTCCATAACCGTCAGATAGGGCCGCTGGATCAGATAATCGATGCGTGCATCGGGAAAATGCCGCCTGAGTTCGGGCAGGTATCCCGTGTTCAGCAGAATATCCCCAAAGGGCTTTTGCTGGATGATGAGAATTTTTTTGATCTCTCTTAACTGGCTTTCTTCCAGTCTGTCGAATGTACGGAACATGGGTTACCCTGCCTTGTCGCGGCTAGAACCGCGCTGCTACGCGACCAAACTGTCGAAGATATCGGCCAGGCGGCGCGTGAGCCGCTTGCGTTCGAACCGTTCGATTTCAGAC
>JAJDNW010000131.1 GCA_022340465.1 Deltaproteobacteria bacterium
TTTGCAAGAGCACATTGATAAGCCCTGTTTTCTTGACATGGGAATGGATAAAAGCATTGAGCTCCGCCAGCAGCAGCGGGCTGTTCTTTCTGACGGCGCTGGCGATGCGGCCGCCGGTGTTGACGGCGAGATCCGTGCGAACTTTTATACTATCGAAACAAAAGCTGAAGCAGTACTTTTACCTGGATACCAGATTTCAGACATGGGTTACTCTGAGGAAGGTTATTATATGGTTGTTCTTGTGGGTAAAGTTCAACCAGTTAAAAAAAATGATAGTAAAGAAAAAATCTTCCTCTATGTTAAATTAACTGTAGATGTGTCTGGATCTTCAACGGTCATGACAGTTAGACCAAAAGCAACTATTGATTCTATGGTATTTGATAATTGATAAATTTTTGCCTGTGTCCCTTCTGTGAATGTACGATTGCATCAAAGATTTTAAAGATGAAATGTCCTGAGTGCCATGTCAAGTTCGAATATGACGACAGCGTATCGGGTTTATGGAAAAAAGATAAAACAGATTGCCAGGGAGACAGGACATTCAAAAAATACAATTAAGAAGGTGCTGCGGGGAGAATACAGCGGTTAAAAGCCAAGGATTACGCAACCGTATCCAACCCTGGGTCCCTATTTGAATTTTCATCTACCACAATATATGGTATCCGTAATTTTATATGATTCGTGATCAAATAGGAAGTACCCAATGACGATTCTTGATCTCTTCGCTGAAGAAAAACAACGTTTTCTTGAAAACTGCGTACAATGTGGGCTTTGTGCCGAAGAGTGCCCAATTTTACCCTACACTGAAATAGGTAATCTTTCCGCTCAGGAAATTCAAGAAGGTGTGTTCGATTACATAATAAATGGGAATCCCAATCAACAGGCTTATACCAAAGCTTTTGCCTGCATGGAATGTTTCAAGTGCACGACTGACATCTGTCCCGAAGATCTTAACCCAATGCTGGTTAACGAACTCATAAAGAGGAACTATATTTCCAAGGGATTAGCAAATAGGGCATACGGTGACGCTACGCAGCCAGAAAGCATTCATAGGGTTCTTGCAAGCATTCAAGTTCCAGCTTCAGACTATAAAAAAATAACCAAACAAAGCAACAAACAGAATTCACGGTACGTATTCTTTCCCGGTTGCAACGTTTACTTTCAACCGGAAAAAATTCTCAATGCACTGGACATCATGGATGCTATCGGCGACGATTACACATTTCTTCCCGGGTTAGATAACTGTTGCGGTGACGGTTTTATGTTTTTAGGTGATATTAACGAGGGAAGCCTGAATGCGGAAGCTCTGGTGTCTACCATCGCTGGTTTTCAGCCCGAAGCTGTCATACTCTGGCGCCCTACATGCCAGTGCCGTGTTGATAAAACCATAGCGTCCGCCTTGGATATGCACTTCAAGGTACTTTCCTTTCCCCAATATTTGGCCGAAAACATGAACAGGCTGAACCTTTCCGATGCGTCGGCTGGAACAGTGACCCTGCATGAGCCCTGCAAGTCAGCATACACAGGTGTGGATCTCAACGGACCGCGTGAGGTTTTGCGGCAATTACCTGGGGTAACGCTCAAGGAAATGGAGCATCACGGTAAGAACACAAAATGTTGCGGCAGTGGTGCCATCTGCTGGTTTCCAGAAAGTTGCACCCAATTTCGAGAAGATCGTTTAAAAGAGGCTGCTAAAACAGGTGCTGAACGCTTGGTGGCGATATGTCATTAGTGTCATACCAATATTGTGGGTCTAAATATTAGGGCAATCTGAAGCTTTCTGGCATAAGTTACGGGCCGCTTTTGACCCCTCCAACAAAACTGTAGATATCGGGCACCTGAAAGATTACCGGTATGTGAATATTATAATCACCGACAAATTAGGAATAAAAAATGATTTATAGACTTATCATATTCTTGGCACTCAATTTTACGGCACTTACAATAGGAGGATTATTTACAAGCAACGGCGTGCCGTCTGATTGGTATGTTGGTATTGCTAAGGCCCCTTGGACCCCTCCTGGTTGGGTCTTTGGAGCCGCATGGACTACAATCATGATTTGCTTTGGTGTTTACATGGCATATTTATGGCCAGTTTTTGAGAACAAAAAAATCCTCATTGGTTTGTATGCCGTTCAATGGATATTAAATGTAGGGTGGAATCCAACTTTCTTCTATTACCATAATGTTTTGGCAGGACTACTTTTAATAAGTTTGCTTACTGCACTAATTGGATTCCTCCTATTCTTTTATTGGCCTGAATTGAAACTCAAATCTGCTCTAATACTTCCATATTTCATTTGGTTATTAATTGCCACATCATTGAACGGGTACATTTTTATTAAAAATTGAACCGAGATAGCGAGCGCATTCCCTGCAGCTTGCTGCAGGGTAAGCGAGCGAATCATAATTGATAGAATTCCTTACGGTGAAGATTCCTCGCAGCTTGCTGCGGGGAGTGTTCAATTTAAAAATGAACTATGTATAACAAAAGTTAAGATTCATTAAAATACAGTTTAGCCAACCCACTAAGTTTATCCATAAAAACACCTATAACAAACCGCTCAACACTGAACAAAAACGCATATGGGTTGCCGGTAATTTAATTAGGGCCAATATTGAGGAACTGGATCTTAAAAAAGCCGGGATAGAGACCGAAGGGGGCAGTATAACCGTTGATCGGTTGAGCCGCTGGGGATGGTGGACATGATCCGGCATCAGCCTGCCCCGCTCGCAGATTATGCCCCGGGTGACCGGATGGTCCGGATCTCCCGTCACCTTGACGATTCTTCCGTCTTCAACGCGCAGCAGGGTACCGCATCTCGGATGACAGAGCCCGCAATAGCTTTTTCTGATTTCCGTCATTTTACCCTCTTATCCCGATTGCCCAACCAGGGTTTTGCCTTTATGTTCCATTGCAAAAAGCGGTTACTCACCCTCTCCCCAGGCCTTTGCGCTGCGGCTGACCTTTTTTCGAACGACCTTCCAGTCCTGACCCACATTAAACATGGATTCCGGCAGGGCCTGCAGCATTTTACGGTACAGGGGCCAGGGAACCGTGAAGGTCAGCTCATCGGTTTTCATATATTTTCTGGCCGACGGGTCAAACCCGCCGAGTACCGCCTTTTCAATTCCCTGCTCCTTGTAGAACAGCGGCCAGGCAATGATATTGGTACACCCGGCTCCAAACGGGGAGGCCACACTGTCCACCTCTCCTGTGGTGAACATCGTATGGGTGAAAAGGCCGGTCAACACTTCGGGCCGGGCAAAAAAGATGACAAATTCAGGTTCCCCTCCATCCAAAAAATGGGATAACGGTTTGAAGATACAATATTTTGCCGGGGCTTTCCGGGGATTGACCTTATCAAGAAATTTTCTCATGGATTCAGGGGACGGGAGATACCGCTCCCCATGAATGGGCGTCCCTTCGAATCCTGTGGTCACGTAATGCTCGATAAATCTGATATTGGGTTTCATCATGGAGCAGTAGAACACCCCCCCGGGACAGCCGTACGCCTCGGTTGAGATGTACGCGGCACACTGCTTTTTTCTGGCCAGCCAGATGTTGCCGATAACGCAGGAAAACGTTTTAAAAACCGCCTGCATGTCAACCTGACCCCGTTCTTCCATTTCACGCGAGATGGGGACGCCGGGTTTGGGTCCGAAGGATTTCTCGGGTTTCGTATCATCGTAATACACGCCAAAAGGCTCCTCGGCCAACCCCAGATGTTCCAAAAAAATGTTGGTCTCTTCAACGATTGATTGCACGCTCATCTTGCCTCCTCTTTCCCATTTCATTCAAATTGGCTTAGTTGTGCACACAACTAATTTAACGGTGTCAAGCTATTATAGAATAACGGACCTATAATCAATAACAAGGTAAAAGCCTGCCGGCCGGGGCGGTATTATTCCTCGGCAATCGTTGTGCCTTATTTTGGGTTATAGACCCGTAGAATAATAAGGGGCAGATACTTTATGTAATCGCCCAGATCAGGTCACCGTGTATTTGAGATGTTTAATTGTTAAACGTTTTTAACCTATTGAAAATAAATCATAAAATAAACATACCCTTCCGCTGCGCATGCCATATGTTGCATTTTTAAACCTCCATCCTTTTCCACTTCTCATAACTAGCTGATAATATAGATATAATTTGATTTTTACCCGGTGGCATCACTTTTGCTTATGGATGGGCTGGCCACAATAATCCCTAAACCTGGAGTGACTATGCCCTGGTACATTTATCTTCCGATTGCCCAGCACAGTGTCGCCCTGCCGATCGTGCTAGGGCTTGGTTTTATTGTCGGACTGCTGTCCGGACTTTTCGGTGTCGGCGGTGGTTTTCTGATGACACCTCTACTCATTATGATCGGAATTCCGCCGACGGTTGCCGCGGCATCGGATTCCAACCAAATTGTGGCGGCTTCGGCCTCCGGAACCTATGCCCACTACCGGTTGGGCAACGTGGATTTCAAAATGGGAATCTACCTGTTGATCGGCGGGGTCATCGGCGGGACCGGCGGCGTTCAGATTATCCGAGTTCTCCGCCAAATGGGCAATGCCGATTTTTTGATAATGATTACCTATGTGGTCATGCTGGCATTCGTGGGCTTTTATATGTTCATCGAGAGCCTTCAAGGACTGCGGGCCGAAAAAACCGTTCAGAAGGCGGCGCCGGCCAAGTCGGCTTCCATTTATTCCCGGCTCATTCAGAGTCTGCCCTTCCAAACCCGCTTCGAAAAATCGGGCATCGTTCTGTCGCCGGTGGTGCCGTTGTTCCTGGGAGGGCTGGTCGGTATTCTGGCAGCAATCATGGGGGTCGGCGGGGGCTTTATCATGGTGCCGGTCATGGTATATCTGCTGCGTATGCCCATGCATGTGGTGGTGGGAACAAGCCTTTTTCAGGTCCTGTTCACCTGCATTGACGTGACGATCATGCAAGCCTATTCAAACCGCACCGTGGATTTTGTTCTGGCACTGCTGCTGCTGATCGGCTCCACCTTCGGGGCCCAGATCGGCGCGCGCCTGAGTACGAAGCTTAAAGAGGATCAGCTCAAGATCTTTCTTGCCTTGCTGGTGCTGGCGGTCATGGTCAAAATGCTTTTCGGCCTGGTGCTTCCCCCGCACAACCTTTTATCATTCCATGGAGGTCACTGATATCATGCGACGATTAATCCATTTAACACTGCTGTTGGTTTGTGTTAGTTTGGGACTTGCGGCTGCCCCGGCGGCATGGGCGGTACAATCGGATGGGGTGTTCATCCACCCCGAAGTCATGGATATCGGCACTTTTTATTCGGGGGAAGTCGTTACCGTTTCCGGTGAAGTCCCCAACGGTCAGGATGTGGTGATCGAAATCATCGGGCCGGCCGCGAACGACCAATTCAATATCAAGGGGAAAGTGGGACCGTTTTGGATGACCCAGGGCAAGGCCGAATTGGACGGTGCGCCGGCCATGTATGCCCTTCTACTGCCCGGCGGCCCACAGTGGTTGCAGAAAGCCTCGGCACATGGATTGGGCCTGGAGAACTTGAAAAACAGCGTCAAGATACAATCCACATCCATACCTGCGGACGATCTTCTCGAAATGTTTGTAAAATTAAAAAAAGATCAGGGCCTCTATGTCGAAAAAGGGAATGCCGTCACCTATGAAGCTGCCGATGGCGGAGGCAGACGGTTTTCGGCGGCCTACCGGTTTCCGCGGTCCACTTCCGCAGGCAGGTATTCGATCAACGCGACCACGTTTGCCGACGGTGTCAAAACGAGGGAGCGTACGACCCTTTTAACCGTAAAGGAAGTCGGATTCATCCGCCTGGTAGACAACCTGGCCACGAATCGACGCCTGGCTTATGGAGTCATGGCAGTGGCTATTGCGTTGTTCACCGGCGCTGTAATGGGCCTCCTTTTTAAAGGCGGCGGGAGCCATTGATGGCCTTGAACCGCAACATCTTAAAATTTTTCAGCATCGGCGGCCACGGGCGAAGGCGCGTTGCGTTGCCTTTCAACGAATTGTTCGTCCGCTTTCACCAACTGCTGGAGGAAAATACCAAGGCCTTGGAAATCATCACCGAGATGGAAGACAAGCTGGGGGGAGAATACGTCTTTGACCGCAAATTTCTAGTTGACAAAGTACAGGAAATTAAAGCGACCATCCTCAGCTGCGCCTACTACTTCAACGCCATCACCAATAACGCCTATCAGCGCATCTATGATGTCATCGAGTCCTTGACCCAAGAGCTGCAGTTGGAACTGAGTGGCCTCCTCGTGTTTCCGCATGGCCCCAATGTCGTTTCATTGGCCGAGGTCAATGACACCTTGAGCGTGGCGGTGGGCAACAAGGCTTACAGGCTCTCCAAGATCGTTCCCCTGCCCCAGGCGACCGTTCCGCCGGGAATCGTCGTCACCGCCATGGGGTTTCGCAATTACCTGGCATACAACAATCTGTTTGATGAGATAAACGCACTGCTGCCTTCGTGCCGGGAAGGCAGTCAGCAGTTAGAAACCGTTTCCCAGAAAATCCGCCTGATGATTCTAGCCGGAGAGATTCCCCCCGACCTGCGCCAGGAAATCCTGAAGGCTGTCGAGCGAATTTTCCCCAACCATCCCGAATCAGGCCTTTTCTCGGTTCGCAGCAGCGCCGTGGGAGAAGATGGTGAGTTGAGTTTTGCCGGATTGCACGACACATTTCTGAACGTCCCTCTCCGCGATTTGCTGTCGAGCTATAAAAAGGTCCTTGCCAGTTTGTACAATCCGGCCGCCTTGGAGTATCGCATCAAGCACCAGATCCCTTTTTCCGACATGGCCATGGCGGTAATTTACCAGCGAATGGTGCCGGGGTGGATCAGCGGCGTTACGTACACCATCGATCCCAATACCCCCCAAAAGAACATTTGCCTGGTTACCGCGACCCCGGGACTCGGCAAGGGGGTGGTGGAAGGAAGCGCGGAGACCGACACGTTCAGGCTCTCCCGCAACCCGCCCCACGCCATTGAATCGTTTCGCACCGGCGGAAGCGAATCCCTTTCCCGTCCGGAAGCCCCTGGAAAGGATGCCTGCCTCCCGGACGAGCACGCCCTCCGGCCCTGCCTGACGCCTCAAATGGCATCCTCGCTGGTCGAAACGGCCATGATCCTGGAGCGCTTTTTCAAGCGCCCCCTGGATATCGAATGGTCCATCGATTCCGAAAAACAGAAGTGGGTACTGCAGGCGCGTCCCCTGGGACTGCCCCGCATCAGCCGTCCCCGCAGTCCGGCCCTGAAAAGCCTTTTGCAGCGCTATCCGGTGGTCATCAAAGATCAGGGAACCATTGCTTATCGGGGGATCGGTGCCGGTCCCGTATGGTTGAGCAGAGAAGGATCGGATCTGGATCATTTTCCGACGGGTGCCGTCCTGGTTTCACGGTACAGCCTGCCGATTCTGGCGCGTGTGCTTGCCCGTGCCAGCGCGGTCATTACCGACGTGGGCAGCCCCACAGGCCACATGGCAACGGTTGCGCGCGAATTCAGGGTTCCCACGATTGTGGACACCGGTTCGGCCACCGAGATATTGAAACCGGGTCAGCTGGTTACCGTGGATGCGGAAAGGAACGTGGTGTATGAAGGCCGGATCAGCGAACTTCTCCATCACCAGGTTTTGGAACGGGCCTCTTTTGAGACCAAATATGAATTTCAGCTCTTGCGGCGCCTGCTCAAACGAATCGCTCCCCTGACGCTGACGAATCCAGAGGCGTCCGAATTTACCCCCGACGGCTGCCGGACCCTGCACGACGTGCTCCGGTTCATGCATGAAAAATCGATCGATACGCTGGTTCGCATAGCCCAGGAGCCGCGGAGCCTGATAAAACATGGCGGGCGGCATTTAAAGGCCGATCTGCCTCTCAACCTGATCCTGGTGGACATCGGCGGCGGTCTGGACGCCAACTTGCCAAAAACCGATTGGGTGGCACCCGAGCAGATTACATCTCAGCCGATGCTGGCCCTGTGGGCGGGCATGAACTCGCCGGACGCCTGGGATACGGCTCCGGTTGCCGCTGATTTCAAGGGACTGATTTCAAGCGTGACCCGGACCCAAACCGCGGCCCTGACGGGGGATGTGATCACGGGCTTGAATATGGCGGTCTTGGGAGCCAATTACCTGAATTTGACGCTGCGGATCGGCTACCATTTTACGGTGGTTGATGCCAGTCTTTGGCCGGCTTCCGAAAAAAATAATATCTTCATGCGCTTCATCGGCGGAGCGACAGACATCACCCGGCGTTCGCGGCGGGCGGCCTTGCTGGGTGCCATTCTCGAAGAGTTCGGTTTCAAGGTGGAAAAAAAAGGTGATCTGGTCATCGCCCGCGCTGTTAAAGGAACGGAGCAGGACACGCGCTTTCGTCTGACCATCGTCGGCCGGCTGATCGGATTTTTGCGACAACTCGATATTCTGATGAAAAACGACGGTGCGGTTGAGCATTATTTCAACCATTTTATGAACAAGTACAGGCATGTTTTTCAGGATGGCAACAACTAAAGGAGTGTAGCAATGGATGAGAACACGACCGTATGCATTTTGGATGACGAACCCATTGTCGGGGACCGTCTCCGGCCTGAAATGGAAGACGATGGATACGAGGTTGAAGTCTTTACCGACAGTGCCGCGGCGATCCAACGATTGAAAGATGGCTGCTTCGATATTTTCATTACGGATTTGAAAATGGAGGGCGTCGACGGGATGGGTTTCCTGGAAGAAGTCAAGCAACACTGTCCGCATAGCGAAGTAATCATCATTACCGGATATGCGACCATCGAAACTGCCCGGGAGTCCTTTGTCCGGGGGGCTTACGACTTTATCGCCAAACCGTTCCGAATCAGTGAAATTCGTGATGCGGTCAAGAAAGCCCGGCGGCGGGTTCGCAAAAAACGGTCCTGATTTCCGGAAAGGAAGAGACACATATGCTCAATCTACTTGTCACCATTGACCATAGTTTGGAATCCAGTTTTGCCCTAAGAACGGCCTGCCTGTTCGGAACGGATTTGAATATCCAACCGATCCATGTGTTTGACCGTCCGGGACGCGATATCGCTTTTGGCGCCGGGTGGGCCCGTAAATCCTGGGAGCGTGAGACCAGCCGCCAAGTCGAGGAAACGATGGAGGACCTCGTGGTGGCAGAAAGGAGTCAATGCCCGAATATCCATGACCCGCTGGTCCTGACCGGCGATCCCATCCAGGAACCTGCCGACCGCTTCTGGTCCGGTCAATTCGATCTGCTGGTGGTGGGCGCTCCCTTCCGAGGCATGGGACCGCTGGCCCTGTATCGGCGCTTTCGACATGTGGCGCACAAAGCCGGCCGCCCCCTGCCCCTGATGGTGGTCCGCCATCTCAAGACCATCGAAAAAATCGTCGCCCTCACCGACGGCAGCGAACTGGCTGAGAACGCCCTGGGGCTCCTGCTCAAAATCAACACGTTCATATCCGGCAGGATCACTCTGGTGGGGATATCCGGTACGGAATCGAGCAACCCCTCGGCAGAAGCCTTGAACCTTGAAAGGGGGCTGGCGATTCTGAACGAAAAAGAGATCCAGACAGTGGGCCACTGCGCCTCGGACCTGGGACCGGAGCGCCTGACCCGCATGCTGAAGAAGGCGCAGCTGCTTGTTCATGCGGTTTATCCGAAGGACACGCATCATTTTTTATTCGATCTGCATGAGGAAGAAATTCAGTCTGTTTTGCTGTATTTGGCAGGATAATTACCGCATTCGGCCAGGATTTTGAGGCACCGGCCAGCCGCCGGCAATCGTCGACGCCGGCGTCGCCTGGATGTCACCGCACCCCCTCATGAATCCTGTCGGTCAGATCAGGTTGTACTTCTTTATTTTACGCCAAAGGGTCGATCGCGTGATGCCCAGAATGGCGGCGGCCTTATCCCGGTGGCCGTCGACTTTACGCAATACGTTGGCAATATGCACGCGTTCCAACTCCTCCAGACTTTGGAGCGTGTCGGCGGCCGATGCCGCCTGCGTGTTTAGAAATTGCGGCAAATCGTCGACCTGGATCTCCTTTCCCTCCGCCAAAGCCACCGCGCGTGCGACGATATTCTCGAGTTCACGGACATTGCCGGGGAATTCATATTGTGTCAGAAGCTCACGGGCCTGATCCGAAAAGCCGTGTACATCTTTGTCGTACGCCTCGTTGAACATATGGAGGAAATGATCGGCCAGCAGCCACAGATCACCCGTGCGATCCGCCAGCCGGGGCACAAAAATGGTCATGACATTCAGCCGGAAGAACAGGTCCTCGCGAAACAGCCCTTTGACCACCTGTGCTTTTAGATCACGGTTGGAGGCGGCCAGGATACGGATGTCCAGATTGACCGGTCGGCTGCTTCCCAAGCGGTAGATCTGGCCTTCCTGGAGTACTCGCAAGAGTTTGACCTGCATATCCGCCGGCATGTCGGCGATCTCGTCTAACAGAACGGTGCCGCCATCGGCCGACTGAAGCAATCCCATGCGGGTGGTGAAGGCGCCGGTAAAGGCACCTTTTTCATGGCCGAACAACTCGTTGGCTATCAGTTCCTGGGAAAAGCCGCCGCAGTTGAAGGAGGTGATCGGCGCTTCGTGGCGGTGACTGAGAAAGTGAATGGCACGGGCCACCAGCTCCTTGCCGGTACCGCTATCCCCCTGGATGATCACGGGACAATCCAGGGGAGCGATTTTTTCGATCATCCGGTAGACCTGTTCCATCTCGGGACTGGTCCCGATAATCCCGGCCTTGCCGGCTTTGTGCGCCATCAGGGCCCGAAGACCGCTGGCTTCTTTGCTGATCCTGATCTTTTCGGCCACCCGGGAGATCAAATTGTCGAATTCTGCCAGCCGAATGGGCTTGGTCAAATAATGAAACGCCCCCTCCCGGACCGCCTCGATGGCTGAATCGATGGATGCATAGCCGGTGATCACGACCACCTCGGTATCCCGGCAGCAGGCTTTGATGCGCCTTAAAATCTCTATGCCGCCTATGCCCGGCAATTTCAGATCGGTGATCACCAGGTCGTAGGGCAAAGCGGAAAACGCATTGATAAAGGACTCTCCCTCGAAGAACAGGTCAACCGTGTATCCGGCTTCGGCCAGGTGTTCCTGCAGCCGCATCCCTGAGATTTTTTCATCTTCGACAACGGCAAGGCGAACCGGCGGTTTATCCATCGATGGTTTCCTCACTGACCGGCAAAACAACGGTAAATGTACTGCCCTTGCCCGGAGAGCTGTCCACGGTGATGCGTCCACCGTGTTTTTTAATAATGCCGTAGCTGACCGAAAGCCCCAACCCCGTTCCCTGTCCCACTTTTTTGGTGGTGAAAAAAGGATCGAAAATGTATGGAAGGTGTTCTTCGGCAATACCGCTCCCCGTATCGCCCACCGTAATCACAATTTTGGCGTCAGGCCCCACAGCGGCACGCACCGACAGTTCGCCGCCTGAAGGCATGGCGTGGATGGCATTGGTCAACAAATTGATAAAGACCTGGTGCAAAGCCTGCCGGTTTCCCTTGACCACCGGCAGGTCGGCGGCAAGATCGAGGCTTAGCTTAATGTTGCTGACCGCGACCTCGTTTTCGGTGATGCGTATCGTTTCCCTGAGAACATTGACAATGTCCAGCTCTTCGATAAGGGCGGTATTCGACCGCGAGAAGTCGAGCAGGTTCTTGACGATCTCGCTGGCCCGAACAGCCTGGGCAAGTATGTCGTTCAACATGTCGAGACGTTTCTCGGCGCTGATTTTTCGTTTTCCCGTCAGGCTGTCGATGGTCAGGATAATATTGTTGATCGGATTGTTGAGTTCATGCGCCACGCCCGAAACCAGGGTGCCCAGCGATGCGATTTTGCGTGAATGGATGATCTGCTCCTGCCGGGCTTCGAGTTCTTCAGCCATGCGGTTGAATGCCAGAATCAGCCGGTCCACTTCGCTCTCGATCCGGTTGGGATGATGTATCAGGCCGAAATCGCCGCGGCCGATTTTCGTTGTCGCCTGCTCGAGGCTGGACAAGGGCTGGATGACCTTGCGGTTGACCAGGACCGCCCCGATCGCGAAAACGACAAGGATCAGACCCATTGAGATCACCGGCCAGCGCAATGCCCGATGAGCGGCCACCGCCACCTGATTTTTCCCTTCGGCCAGCAGTTCATGGGACAGATCCACCATGCGTTTCCCAATGGTTCTGATTTTTTCCTGGACCGGTTCACCGGGAGCGTTAAAAGGTTGTTCCCGGCCCAGAGTCGAAAGGATATCGCCGTATTCCGACAATGCCGATTCCAATTCTTCCCTCGCATAGGAGTGGGCGTTTCTTCCCGTGTTAAACGGCGGGTTGGCCAGCATCAGCCGGGTATGATCGAACTGCTGTCGGGTTTCATCAAAGTCTGCCCGATCCTGGTATAGCAGGAAGTTTTTTTCGTATCGTCGTATTTCGAGGACCGTGTTATACAGGTCCTCGTATATCTCCAAATCCAGCGTGGCCTCGTTGATGCCATGGATCTCGAAATAGATGATGGAAAAATTGGACAGCCAGATCAAGAGGCCGATCATAGACAGAGCCCTGAATTTCCCCTGCAGGTTGAGATGGAACCAAAGCCGTTTCATGTGTTTACGCAAGGGGTGGACGCCCCTCCCTCCCTCAAATATCAATATGTCATAATATCAACGCTGGGGTCGATTAGTCGAAGGGGCGGGGAGTTTTAGCTTAGAACCCTCGTCATCTTCGCGCAGACGGAACACGTAGTGAAGCTTTTACGCTATCCAAAAATCGATTAGCCATATGCACCGGATCCCGGCCTTCGCGGGGATGACGGAAAAAAACACCCCGACGGCTCCATTAGTTGATTAGTACAGGGAGTGGACCGCTGTCAAGCAAGCCAAGGCAGGTTTTGTTTTTAGCTGGATAGCGTAGCAAGATTATCTGTTTTGGTTGGATTTGTCCTAAGTGTTTATGAATTTGGTGGGATTAAAAACGTAAACCAAGAAAGCCGGGCACTGATTCGCATGTCAGTGCCCGGCATTGAACGGATTATCCTGCGGATACAGAAATTTTCCGCGGGGTTGCTCTCTCGACCTTCGGAAGCACAAGACGCAGCACGCCGTCTTTGAGCTCCGCGGTAATCTTGGCCTGATCGATCACCTCCGACAGTGTAAACTGACGATAGTATTTTCCGACACCGTACTCCATCAGGATGGGATCCTCGGATGTTTCACCATCGTTCTCGGCCTCGCCTGTCAATGTGAGCACATCGTCACGCAAATCAATGGTCATGCTATCAGTCGACACACCAGGCATATCCGCCAGCAGGGTAATATCCTTGTCTGATTCAAATATGTCCACATCGGGGGTATAGACCGGACCCGGGCGCGTTTGTTCCATATCGGTGGACACCTCGTGTTTTTCTCTGACTTTCAGTTCTTTGGCTTCAGCTTCCGTCATAATGATCCCTCCCTTCAGTTGATCGTAATTTGCTTGGGTTTGGCTTTTTCGGCTTTGGCCACACTTACCTTTAAGATCCCATTGGTCAGCGAGGCACTGACGCCATCGGCATCGATCTCACCTGGGAGGTTTATGGCCCGAGAAAACGTACCCTCCTCCCTCTCTTTGCGATGATAACGAACATTTTCCTTTTCTGCCTCGATCTTGCGCTCCCCCGATATTGACAGACTGCTGCCGGCTGCCTGGATATCCAATTTTTCTGAAGAGATACCGGGAAGCTCTGCCCTGATGTAATACTTGTCCTGATCTTCTGTCAGGTTGATGGATGGAAACACCCCGGCATGAGGGCTCGGTATACCACTTTCAGAAACGCTGCTCAGGAAACTCTCCATCTGTTGACGCATACGCTCCAATTCATGAAATGGGCTTCTCACATTCCAACTCGGTATTCCAAACATTTTTCTGTAAATCATTTCACATCCCTCCTTTGGCTCTTTTTTTTCATGGAACATCGCGTTTCTACTCGCTGTGAATATGATAAAAATGTTTTTGACGATGTCAATATAATTTTTTTATTTTTTTATTGAATTATTTTTAAATAAATTATATATTAAGTAATGAAAATGAACCGAACGAACGGGGGTGATTTGAATGTCTGACAAATTCATCAGAAAAGAGGTTTCGGCCGATACCCTTCCCAGGATGACAACCCTGGCACTCAAGGGGAAACAATCCGTACGGACAAGTTTCAAATTGTCCGAAGGATCTATTCAGGCCATTAATATTGTTGCTACGCAACTGGGTATCAAGCACCGGTCTCTGTTTGATTATCTCGTTGAGGACACCGATTCGCTCGAAACCCTTGCAAAGGAAATTGTCAAAATAGAGCCCGCCAGGAATAAAGGATCTCAAAAAAGTTTCATCGTCAGCCGAGAAACGCTGCAGGTTATCGACAGCCTTTGCGCAAAACTGAAGATATCCCGGGACACGCTGATCGAATTATCGGTCAGACGCCTGTTGCCGATTATAGAAAAAGAAATAAAAAACCACCTCAAGCGGAAAGAACTCTTTGAACTTGTGGACAAACAATATCAGGAGAGCAAAAAGGTGTTGGATTCTATCAAAAAAAGTGTCGGGACAGAGGACCCGGCCTACAAAGCGTAC
Organism: Deltaproteobacteria bacterium; assembly: GCA_022340465.1. Taxonomy (NCBI): domain Bacteria; kingdom Pseudomonadati; phylum Myxococcota; class Myxococcia; species Deltaproteobacteria bacterium. The sequence goes on from JAJDNW010000131.1 coordinate 14,606, forward strand.
CAGGCCGCCGTCGTTGCCTGCAGGCAGGTAAAAAAACAGTTCAATAAAATTATATCAAAAGGTAGAGTGGCTGAAGGCTTCGACCCCGATACCTTCAAGGATTGACAGCAGCAAAACGATGGAGGTAATGTATCTTAAACCTAAATTGAGGTTAAAGCAAAGGGAAAGCGATAGCGGACATGTCTGAGAACATACTTAGTAAATCGAATCAGGATAAAGTTACCTGTACGGAGGATTCCATAGATGCCGACGCCATTATTATCAATGAGGCGCAGCTGATCCTGGCTGAAAAACGCACCTCCCTGGCGGCCATGCGTACCGGAATAGCCGTTTTTGCCTTGCCCCTTACCGTTTTGGGCCTGCTTATCGCCACATCGAAGTATTATAACATTCTGCATGTGCTTCACTTGATCATCCCCCTGGGAATCATGTTGACCGCTTTGATCATCCTGGGGACCTATTTAGTCATCCGGTCTCTGCGAAACATTCATCATTACGATCAGATGTTGACGCAATTGAAAGCCTGCCACAGCAAGCTTTCACGGTTTCTCGACTAACGAAGGATCAGCTGAAAAGCACGTTGAAGCCAATCCCTGAGGACAGCCCACATGCAACAAAAGCCTACCCGCGAAGAATTCGAAGCCAAAATAAAGGCGTTAGAGGCTAAAGTAGCGGCGTACAAAAAACAAGACGACACCATGGTCCGACAGCTTTCAGAAGAATTTCAAAGGCTTGTAGACCGATCCCAGGACGCCATCTATCAGTTCGACATCGAATCGCAAACCTTTCCATTTTTCAACAAGCGTTTTCTATCGCTGTACTCAACGGAAGAAAACGGTGTCAAACGGTTATCTCCTAAAAGTGTCTTTCTGCATATTCACCCCGACGACCGTGAAAAGGTTAAAGCCGCCCAGGCATTATCTTTCCAGTCTCAAAACGAGAAGGGGGAAATGGAATATCGTTTTTTGCACCCCGATGGTTCCGTGCGTGTAATGCATGATCGCTGGACAGTCGTGCGTGATCACAAGGGGCGCGCTCTAGTCGTCGAGGGGTTCATCCGGGACAACACCCGGCGCGAACGGGCTGAAAATAAATTTCTGCTGAGCTTACGCACCTCCCTGATTGGCTGTTATATCGTGCAGGACGCCAGATTCAAATATGTCAATCCGGAATTTACACGCATAACGGGATACAGTGAAGATGAACTGCTCGGGAGGTTTCCGATCGACCTCGTCCATCAAAAGGATAGACACCAGGCCCGGGAGAATTGCATCGAGATGCTAAAGGGAGAACGTCTTTTTCCATACGAATTTTGCATCGACGACAAATACGGCCACACCAAATGGATTTTGGAAACCGCATCTTCAATTCCGTACAAAGGCAGGCGCGCGGCGTTGAATTATTTTATGGATATCTCCCAGAGCAAACAGGTTGAAAAAGAACGGCTGGCAAAAGAAAAATTACTGTCGGTCCTGGAGGTGGCGGGCGCCATGGGGCATGAGCTAAACAATCCTCTGCAGGTATTGTTAACATGCACCGAAAAATTGACCCCAACGCCGGGTGACGATCAGCGGACCCGCAAACTGATCGGCCTGCTAAAAAGCAACGTAGAGAAAATGAAAAAAACGATCGAAAACTGTAACAACATTACCCAGTATGCCACTAAAGATTATGTGGACGGGGAAAAAATTTTCGATATCGATACGGCATCTTCGAGAATGCCTGACAAGTGAACCACGCGAAAAAGCGAGAACTGCTATCGGGTTCAAGCTATGAAAACATTTGCTTACCGCTTTGCGCTTCTGATGCTTGCCGCCACCCTGTCGGCGGCTCTGTTCCCACTGCCCCTTTGCGCAAAATCCGTCCGCAAGCCCTTGTGGGCCGGCCGCTTCTACGAATCCGATCCTTCCGGTCTTGTGCACCACATCGATGCCCTGACAAAAAAGGCCGCGCAAACCCGCATCACTCCCCCCGAAGGCAAATTTCTCAGGGCAATTGTGATGCCGCATGCCGGCTACACATACTCGGGTTGGACCGCAGCCCACGCCGCTCAGGCGATAGCGAAAAGCCGGTATGCCAAGGTCGTCCTCATCGGGCCGGATCACCGCATCGGCCTGAGGACCGCCGCCATAAGTGACGCCGCCGCCTATGAAACCCCTCTGGGCAGAATCGATCTTCACCACGACATCACCCGGCTGAGGCGACAAAAGGATCTGTTCGAAACCCTGCCGTTGAACCGGGACAGAGAGCATTGCCTGGAAGTCATCCTGCCCTTTCTACAGCGATACCTCGGCACGTTTCAGCTCGTGCCCGTCGTGGTTGGATCCGGCGATGTCGAAAAGCTGTCCCATGCCCTGGATGCGATCGTGGACGACGACACCTTGCTGGTGGTCAGCTCCGATCTCTCGCACTACCTTCCCTATGCCGAAGCTGTTGAAAGGGATCACGAAACCATTGAAGAGATCATCAACCTAACACCGGACAAACTGATGCGGGATGACAACCGGGCCTGCGGCAAAACGCCGCTTTTGATTGCCATCCAGATGGCCCGGCGTCATCGATGGCAGCCCGTGCTGCTCCATTATTCAAACAGCGGAGACACCGCCGGTGACCGGTCGCAGGTAGTCGGGTATGCGGCCATCGGCTTTTTCGGCGACCGGCCCGCAAATGCCGGAGAAAATCAGGGCAAACCGTTCGGCGACACACAGGGGCAAATTCTGATCAGGCTGGCCCGCAGAACCATTATGGAAAAACTGGGCATGGACACATCGGGACCTGCCTTTACAGATCTCGATGCAGACCTCCGGGATGACCGCTTCAAACGGCAGCGCGGCACTTTTGTCACCCTGACGATTGACGGCCGCCTGAGGGGCTGCATCGGTAATCTGACAGCCACGGGGGATGTTCTGAACGGTGTGCGGCGAAATGCCCTCAACGCGGCTTTTCGCGACCCCCGCTTCCCCCCCTTGACAATAGCGGAAATGAACACGACCAGGATCGAAGTCAGCATACTGACAGACCCCCAACCGCTCGACTTCAAGAACGGTCAGGATCTTGTCGAAAAGCTTCGTTGCCATGTGGACGGTGTCATTGTTCGAAAGGGTCTCGCCAGGGCAACCTTTCTACCCCAGGTATGGGAGCAGTTGCCCGCACCTGAGGATTTCCTTTCCCACCTGTGCCGGAAGGCCGGTCTGCCGCCCGATGCCTGGAAAAAGAAGGGGGTAGATATTCTAACCTATCAGGTTCAGTATTTTGAGGAAAATCGATGAAAATTACCGACCCCTGACATTGGAATTGTTCAGGATTTAGATATTCGATATTGGAATTTCCGGTTTACCGGGTTGGAGAGGAGGTTGTCGATGCGTCATCGGAGGGAACGCGCCGTCATCCGGGTGGTCGTCGCAACGGGCATCTCCTCCGTGGTTACCCAGCTGATTACCATCCGTGAGTTTATAACTCAATTCTCGGGTAATGAAATCGTCATCGCACTGATTCTCTTCAACTGGTTGATTCTGGGCGGTGCCGGCACCCTTGCAGCGAGAGCCTTTGCCCGTCGATCGAGGCCCACACCCGGAAAACTGGCCGGTTTTTCGCTTTTGCTATGCATCCTGGCCCTGCTGCAGATTATGGCTATCCGCCAATTGCGCAACCTCATTTTCACCCAGGGCAGTTCGGTGGGGTTTTATCCCGTTCTGCTGTTCTGCTTACTGACATTGGCGCCCTACTGTCTGCTGCTCGGTTTCGTTCTGCCGTACAGTCTTTTTGTGCTGCGATCCGAACGGAACGATTATCCTGCGTCACGCATCTATATCGGCGACAACATCGGTGACATCGCCGGAGGCGCCCTGTTTTCGTTTGTGCTGATTTTTCTGGTAAGTCCCATGACGGCCCTGCTCATCGGTCACGTGCCCCTTATTCTGGCAAGTTATATGCTTTTCCCTTCCCCCGGCCGGAACAGACCGGTGGTATGGTCGGCCCTCATCCTGGCCCTCGCCACCCTGGGCAGCGGAATCGCTCTTGAAAACGTTTCGCTGACGCCGGCAAAGGGGAGGCTGGCCCTGTACCGGGAAACCCGCTACGGCCGTATCACGGTCCACCGTGACAGGGAGCAATTCACCCTGTTTGAAAACGGCATCCCCATGTTCAGCAGCCACGACCGGAGCACGGCCGAAGAAACCGTTCACTACCCGCTTTCCCAGTTGGATACCGTGCGGAAGGTACTGCTGATATCGGCCCGGGGCGGCGTTATGGATGAGATTAAAAAATATCCGATCCAGTCGGTGGATTACGTGGAGCTCGATCCCGAAGTCGCCGCGGTTCAATTCCGCTTTGGCATCATCCACAAAGTGAATGGGTTGCACGTCATCCATCAGGATGGCCGGGTCTTCCTGTCCCAAACCCCCAAGAAATACGACGCCATCATTGTCAACCTGCCCGAACCCGACACGTTTCAACTGAATCGTTTTTACACGAACACCTTTTTCAAAATGGCCCGGCGCCACCTCGCCCCACAGGGCGTTCTCAGCTTTTCCATGCAGGGCTTCGACAACTATCTTGCGGAATCCCAGCGCCGGAAACTGTCCGCCCTCTACCATACCGCCCATGTCCATTTTGAACATGTCACCCTTTTCCCCGGGCAGAAGGTCTATTTCGTATGCAGCCGTCAACCGCCCCATATGGATATTCCGGCAGTGTTAGAGCGAAAGGGCATCCCGACCACGTACATCAGCGGATATTTTTACGGCAATGTGACACCTGAAAGGATCGACGCCCTGAACCAGAGCATGGACCCCTCTGTCCCCCGCAACATCGATCAGAAGCCCTATCTCATGCGGCTGATGTTTTCCCAGTGGTTTGCAAAATTCCAGACCTCGCCAACCGTTTTTTTTCTCGTAATAGGCGTGCTTGCCGCCGCCTATGTGGCCCGGAGTACCCGGGAAGAATTCATTCTATTCTCGACCGGGGGCATGGTCATGGGCAGCGAAATATTGGTTATCTTTGCATTCCAGATCTATTTTGGCTATATTTACTCTCAGATCGGTATCATCGTCACCGTTTTTCTGACAGGGCTCTTGCCCGGTGCCTGGTTCGGCAACCGGCTCTGTGAGCGGGGCAAACCGGCTTTGATCGTGAGCGATCTGTTTCTGATCGTTTTATTGGCGCTTTTCATCCTGGTGATCTACACGTTTGCCGACCGCCTGCCCGAAGCTTTCTACCTGGCCTTCGGTTTCGCCGTATCGCTGGCTTGCGGGTTTCAGTTCCCGGTAGCGCTGCATCTTAAGGGCGGCGGGAACACCGCCATCGCCCGAGCCTTTTCCGCCGATCTGATCGGCGCCGCCTGCGGTACGCTGATGACGAGCGTTATCCTGATACCTTATTCGGGTATTTTCTGGACGGCCGGGGGATTGATTGCGATAAAGGTGATCAGTCTGGCTTTAATACCCTGGATAAAGGTAAAGGGGGCTGCGTAACACAGTGAAAAAAATTTCCAGAAGGCAATTCTTCAACCGCTGTTCGACCTGTCTTGCAACGGTCGTTGCATCCCCGTGGCTGAACCCGTTCGGCCTCGACGCCTGCCGGGCGGCAACCCGCGACGACATCCGCGGCAAGGTGTTCAGGGGGGATGCGCCGGAAAAGCTCTGGAAATGGTCCCGTGAAGCTTTTTTGTATAAAAAAACCGGCAACGGCAAGGTCATCTGCGGCATCTGCCCCAACCGGTGCATGCTGTCACCGGGCGACCGCAGCGTCTGCCGCTCCAAGGTCAACATAAACGGCAAGCTCTACAGCCTGACATACGGCAATCCCTGCGCCGTCAACACCGACCCCATTGAAAAAAAGCCGCTTTTGCATTTCAAACCGCGAACGAAAGCTTTTTCACTGGCGACAACCGGATGCAATTTTCGCTGTCTGAACTGCCAGAACTGGGAAATTTCCCAGGCCAAACCCCATGAAGTCAGCCCGGCCTACGAACTCTTCCCGTCCGATGTCATCGGTGCCGCGCAGAGCGCACAGGCGCAATCGATCGCCTACACTTATTCCGAGCCGACAACTTTTTTTGAATACATGATCGACACCGCCCGCCTTGCCAGAAAAGAGGGCCTCTGCAATCTTTGGGTGTCCAATGCCTACATCAATGAAAAGCCCCTGCTTGCACTCTGCGATGTTCTGGATGCGGCCACGCTGAATATCAAAGCCTTCGACGACGGCATCTACCGCAAACTGAACGGCGGGCGCCTGGCGCCTGTTTTGAAAACCTTTCAAGTCCTGCACGCCAAAAACATCCATTTCGAAATGATCAATCTCATTGTGCCGGGCTACACGGATGACGAAAACATGGTGGCGGCGATGTGCGACTGGATTCTCGATCACATCGGACCCGACCACCCCCTGCACTTTCTGCGCTTCTTCCCGCGCTACAAGCTGGACCGGCTGCCGCCCACGGCGGTGTCCACCCTGACGCGTTTTCGGAAACTGGCCATGGAAAAGGGAATTCATTATGTCTATGTCGGCAACGTGCCCGGTCACGAGGGCAACAACACCTATTGTCACCATTGTGGAAAACTGCTGATCGAACGGCGGGGCTACGTGATTCCCACCTACAACCTTTCGGAAAACCGCTGCCGGTTCTGCAACACGATCATCCCCGGTGTGTGGACGGCAGCGTCATAGAGTGGTTGCCCGAAAAACGTTCCGAATGGCGTGCATGGCCGTCCCTGATATTTTCAAGGCGGCATATCGATCGGTATAGACCCTTTCGTGAACGGATTTTAATGGCGCAGCCGAATCAGACGATCCAACGTCTGCGGATATTATAAAGACTTACTGCAAACAAACCGATACAGAACAAGCTGAGAAGCGCCAAGTCGATTGCATAAGGCAGGGTGTTCCCACCGTGCACGGCCCCGTGCAGTACATCGGCCCCATAGGTCAGGGGTAGCGCATAAGAGAGCGGTTTCAAAAAGACAGGCAGCTTTTCGATAGGAAAGAAAAGGCCGCACAGGAAGATCATGGGAAATCGGAAAAAGTTGGAGAAGGTTTGGGCCTCGAACACTTCGCTCACCGCCACGGCGATAAAGAGGCCCAGAAAGCTCGATGCGACCGCAATCAGAAAGACAGCCGGTACAAAAACCGCCCAAGCCACATGAGAGAGGTCTATGATAAAAGCCGCCATGATGACCGGTACAAAGGCGTTGGCAGTACCGAACAAGATGGCCCCACCGGTTTTGGCCAGCATCAAAAGTTCCAAAGAAATAGGTGCCAGCAGGAGTCGTTCAAAGGAATGGTTCTTCTTTTCAAAGGTGACCGTCACCGCAAGCATCGATGTGGTGCCGAATAAAATGGATACGGCAACGACGCCCGGAAGCAAGGTCGATATGTTTTCCAGGCCGCTGCCCGACTTGATGAAAAACATACCGGTCCATGCCAGGGGGAAAATAATGCCCCAGCTGAGGTTGGGCGGTTTCAGATAGTAGGTTCGTATATCCTTAAGCACAATATTCCAAAAGGCGATCCAACGCTTCATCTGCCGCTTCCCATTTTTTCTTTCTCTCTACGCATGCAGTCTGCTTCGATGCCGGTTACCCTGACAAAGACATCCTCGAGGGACGGCCGCAGCCGCCGCGCCTCCGTCACCTCCCCTCCCTGGTCCTCTATGTAGCGAATCAACGGCCCGACGGGGACAGGTTGATCGGCTTCCACACGAATCAGCCCCTGTCCAGATGCGGAAAAGCGTATGCCGTCATATGCTTCGGAAAGTTTGCCTTCTATTTCCGCGGGCATCTCCAAACAGGTTATCTGCACCACATGTTTTCCCTGAACCGGCTGAATCAGATGCTCCACCGAATCGACCCGGACAATGCGGCCGGACACAATGAAGGCGATGCGGTCACAAAGCCGCTCGGCTTCTTCGATGTAGTGGGTCGTGAGAAAAATCGTCGTCCCGTTTGCGTTAAGACGGGAGATGAGCTGCCGCAACTGCCTGGCGCTGGCCACGTCGATGCCGGTGGTGGGTTCGTCCAAAAACAGGATTTCAGGCTGCTGGATGATGCCGGCGGCAATGGTCAGCTTGCGCTTCATACCTTTGGAATAGCCGCCGAACTTGCGGCCGGCAGCCTTGCTCAGACCGAAATCATCCAAAAGCTTTGTTGCGAAGGCTTGCCTTTCGGCTTTCCTCAATCCGTAAAGCGCCGCACAGAAACATAGGTTTTCGAATCCGGTCAGCTCCGGATATAGATTGCTCTCGTCAGGCACCACGCCGACAAGATGTTGCGCCGCCCTCGGCCTCCCGGTGCAGTCGATGCCGCCGATACGCACACGCCCTTCGTCCGGGCGTGCGAGACCTGTTAACATGTTGATCGTGGTGGTCTTGCCCGCGCCGTTGGGACCTAGAAAACCAAAGATTTCGCCCTGTCTGACACGGAACGAAATCCCTGAAACCGCCTCCACTTTTTCAAAGCGTTTGGCAATATTTTCAACGACGATGGCGTCAAACATTTTTGTGTCGGTTTTATATGGCTTCGAATATGATCGGAATTTGTCAATCGCCGAGGCGTAATTTATCATATATATGCGTCAATTTATTGAGCAAAATGTCGTTGTGCCTCTTGTCGCCCTCGATGGGTTTCCAACGGGGCGATAGGTGGGCGAGGGCTTCACGCAACTGCCATTTATGCTTGAAATATCTTCCTTCAAGTTTCTTCAGGTCATCCTTTTCCCTTGCGGTGATCCAGTTCGGATTGAAATCGATCGTATCCAAATTGCCCGTGGTAATTTCCATGGGGTCTATTTCCGCCGACTCCAAGATGAAGGCTTCGTCTTCCGGCGTTAAATGCCCATTAGCTTCCAGTGCCCGCATGAAATGAACCGCATCCGGAAACTCCTTTCCGGCCAGGCCCTCCAGTTCATCAAGAACAATGCCTTTTTGCTGGATTCGAGCCATTGCCTCCGCCGTGAGCAGGTAGGATACCGGGCGATAGGTTTTCTGTTCGAAAACATTTTGCAGAAAAAAAAGCGCAACAAAGCTTACCAGCGCGGCGATTACCGGCGTTACGACCCAGCTGCTGCCGATTCCGCCCAGAACCCTCCAGCGGATACCGCGCCCGCGCTTGAGCAGCCCGATCCCGATAACGGCTCCCACGATCGCCTGGGAGCTCGAAACGGGAACCAGAGGGATGGTGGGCAACCCGTGCTGCTTTAAAAAAGTTTCCAGCCCCTGCGATGCAAACAGGAACAACACCAGCGAGTGGGCGGCCACCACGACAAGGGCGGCAATTGGAGAAAGGTCCATAATGCCTTCACCGACGGTTTCCATCACTTTTCGCGAATAGGTCAGCACGCCGATGCCGATCGCAATCCCGCCGATGAAGAACAGTTGCTGTGTCGAGCTCAATCGGAACAATCCAAAAATAGAGATGTCGGCAAAGGGGGAAACGGGCACAAAAACACCCATCACATTGGCAATATTGTTCGCCCCCAGGCTGTACGAGCCGAAAGCGCCGATTACGAGCAGGCCGTAGCGTGTCACGGCATCGAGCCTGAACATGTCGATTTTTATCCGCCTGATGAAAAAAACGATCGTTTTGTGTAAAGCCAGTGCGATGACTGCGGAAAGCATCGGGCAGGCTACCCAGGTTAAGACAATCTTCAGCAATGTATGGTAGTCGGTCAACGAACCGCTGAAAAAGTTCCACCCGATGATGGCGCCGACGATGGCTTGGGAAGTGGATACGGGATAACCGAGTTTGGTCATCGAATAAACACTTATGGCGGCTGCAAATGCAACGATGAAAGCACCGGCAATGGCGTTGATGGAGCCGAGTCTCCCAAGTGTGTGCGAAGCGCCGGAACCACTCATGACGGCACCGAGAATGATGAACAGGCTGCAGCAGATGGCGGCCGTTCTGAACCGGATCATTTTACTGCCAACCGCCGTTCCGAATACATTGGAAGCATCGTTGGCCCCGAGCGACCAGCCCAGGAAAAGACCGCTTGAAAGAAAAAATAGAAACATCGCCCGCCTTAATACGACCGCTTGATTACGTAAATCCTCAACTTGTCTGAAACGTCTTCGGCCCTGTCCGCTATTTTATCCACATGCTTGACCAAATCCCTCAGTTGCATCTTATGGCTCAGGTTTAGGTCCGTATTGCCGAATATGGTTTGCTGCAATTTCGACGACACCTTATCGGACTGCGTCTCCCAATAGGGGACCTTGTGGATGTGGTCCGCCACCGATGAAATGTCTTTGAAAAATGAGCGTGAAGAACGCACGATGGCCTCGACGGCCTCGACAACACAATTTGTCAATTCCTTGAAATCGTCGTTCATACCTTCGATAAAATGCGGGCGCTCGATGTTGAACTGCCACAGGGCGCCTTTAAAGCGGTCGAGCAGCGCATCCATGCTTTCCAAAAGCTCGAGAACATCGCCCCTGGATTCCGGAATGAGGGTTTGAATGTACAACACCTCCTCCAGGCTTCTGCGCAGGGCGTCGCCGGCATGCTCCGTTTCGATGATGTCCGTGAGCTTTTTTTCAAAGGATTCAATATTCCCGGACAAATATGCGTCCAGGGCCGTTTTGAAAAGCAACCCGGCCTCACTGACTTTGTCCAGAAAGGCATCGAATTGCCCGCCGATATCGGGTCTCTTTCTAAGTATCCGGAAATCCATGGAGTATCCTTTATCTTTTAAGGCGGTGCGCTGGAACTTGTCGGTTGGCGATAACTTATTAGTCTACTAAAAAACGCTTGCGTCATCAAGTGACAAGTGGCGATATTTTTAAATTAGGGGAGGCGGCGGGGCGGGTGAGGTATCGTGTTTGTCAGAAAAACGTTCCCAATGGCGTGCATGGCCGTCCCTGATGCTTTGAAGGCGGCATATCGAAAAAATGCCTTTTTTGTGGCCGCCGAATCGATGACGAAGGTTGGGAGATTTTTTAATAAAATGGAACCATCATCAATCCGGCGGGGCACTGCGACAGCCATGCAGAATATTAATGGTATGCCGCCTTGAAAACATCAGGGTCGGCCTCTATTGCGGAATAGACTTATGGCAATCGGTATAAAACGCCGCAGCCCTTCAGTTAAATATGTCGGCGTATTCTCCATATCCCTCTTTTTCCAGGTCCGCTTTGGGGATAAATCTCAAGGCCGCCGAATTGATGCAGTAGCGCAGGCCTGTGGGCTTTGGCCCATCATCGAAAACATGCCCCAGGTGGCTGTCGGCATGCCGGCTTCGCACCTCGGTGCGCATCATGAAGAAGCTCATATCCTTTTTTTCGACAATATTGTCGGGCTCAAGGGGGCGGGTGAAACTCGGCCACCCGGTTCCGGAGGGATATTTGTCCCTGGAACTGAAAAGGGGCTCACCGGAAACGACGTCCACGAAAATGCCTTCGGCCTTTAAATTCCAGAATTCGTTGTCGAAAGGCGGTTCCGTGCCGTCTTCCTGGGTCACCTTGTACTGCATGGGGGTCAGCGTATCCTTCAATACGCTTTTGTCGGGGACCGCATAGGTTTTCATCATTTTCCCATTTTTTTCACCCGACGTCTTGTCCATCATCTTTCCCGCATCCATGCGCGGCTTGTATTTAACTTCCCGCCAGGCCATTTTTAGAAACTTGTCACGGCCTGAACCGGACCGATACCATCGATACCGGATCGGGTTTCTCTTGTAATAGTCCTGGTGATATGCTTCCGCCTCATAAAATGCACCCAATGGCAGAATTTCCGTGACAATGGGTTTTTCAAACTGCCCCGAAGCATCCAGTTCCTTCTTTGTCTTTTCGGCCAGACGGCGTTCTTCCCCGTTTTGGTAAAAAATGGCGCTGCGGTACTGGGATCCTCTGTCGACAAACTGACCGCCGGGATCCGTGGGGTCCACGTGCCGCCAGAACACATCCAAAAGGCCTTCATAGGTGATTTTGTCCGGGTCGTAGAAGACCTTCACCGCTTCGACGTGCCCGGTTCCGCCCCTTGACACCTCTTCATAGGATGGATGGGCCACCGTGCCGCCGGTAAAACCCGAAACCGCCTCGATCACCCCCTCCACCTTTTCAAAATCCGACTCCGTGCACCAGAAACACCCGCCGGCAAAAACGGCTGTCCGGGTCCCGGCCGGCATGTCCATCGCCCCTTCTCCCGTGGATTCATCCATGCTGCGGGCCGGATACCCAGCAAACAGAACGACCATCACCACGGCCATGGCAAACAGTATATTCTTCATAGGACACCTCCTTTGCTGCATATATTGAGCGTTTTTTTCTTGCCCGTTCAAATGAAATATAAGACACGCTTTTAAAGGGCGCTTAAAGGAAGTGTAAAGATTCGGTAAAGATATGGGGGTAACGGATGGGTCCGCCTTAAAATTACATCGGTTGTCATAATATATGTTCCGATTGAAACTCGAAATAGAGGCCGTCCGGACCGTTTTTCTGGTAACCACTCTAAAGGGATTCGATCATGGAAGGGACGGTGGATAGCTTGAACCAAATGGTGATCGTTTCATCGGCAAGCGATGCGCCTACAGTGCCGCCGTGTGCCTCGACCAGCTCTTTTACAATGGAAAGGCCGATACCGGCGCCCCCATGTTCCCTGGATCTGGATTTTTCCCCGCGGTAAAAGCGCTCAAACAAAAAGGGAAGGTCCTCCGGTTTTACATCCCGGGAGGTATTGGTGAAGGAAATCTTCACGCTGTCATCTTCAAGCGCCGCGCGGATGACCACCGCTCCGTTTTCGGGCGTATACCGGGCCGCATTGTCGGCGATATTTCTGATGACCCGGTTCACCTGTTTCCCGTCGATGGGAATGACCACGGGGAATTCACCAAGATCCATGGTAACGGTCAGTTTTTTTTCCGCGGCCAACCGCGAAAACACGGTTTCCGAAACAGCCCTGATCAGCTGCGTGAGATCGGTCGGCGCCAGGGCAAGTCGGCCCTTGACGGCATCGGCCCGGGCCAACTGGAGAACGTCTTCAACAAGCTGGGCCAAGCGCAAGGTTTCGTCCTGCAAAAGGGACACATTTTGCCGCGAAACAGGCAACACGCCGTCACTCAAGGCTTCCAAATATCCCCGCATATTGGTCAGTGGCGTGCGAAGTTCATGGGCCACATCGATCATCAGGGACCGCCGCAACTTTTCAAGCTTGTCCAGGCTTTCGGCCATGCGGTTAAATGCCCGGGCGAGCTGCCCCACCTCGTCTTTGGTGGTGGCCGGTACCCGGACGTCGAAATTGCCGGCCGCGATTTCCCTGGTGATGATTGTCATGCGGGTCAAGGGGGACAGCGCCCTGCGGGTCATGACAAAACTGAGCAGAACGGCCAGAATGGCGGCTGAAAGGCTCGTCCAAATCAGATAGCGATGGATCGAGCCGACAAACATCTCGTGGGATGGTTCGGGAGAAATGTGATATTTTTCCATCAACGTCACGAAATAACCGGCGGCCAGGGTGTCGATGGAAAGCCATATGACCACCATGACGAAGGCGATGACCAGCAGGTTGATGGCCAGCAGCTTGAATATCAGATATCGTTTCAATCCAGCGCCCCGTTGCTGTCGATCTCTTCATCTGCAAACCGGTATCCGATCCCGCGCACGGTCAAAATATACCTGGGAGCGGAAGAATCGTTTTCTATTTTCTGCCTCAGTTTGCCGATGTGAACATCCACGACCCGCTCGATGACAATGGCTTCTTTACCGGGATAAAGGCGGTCCAACAGCTCGTCTCTCGAAAAAACCTTGCCGGGAAAGGACAAAAGAGTTTCCAGGAGAACGTACTCGTGCCGGGTAAGGGCAACGGTTTTGTCCGCCACCACGAGCCGGCGCCTGTCCAGATCTAAAACGATCTTTCCATGGATCAGGCGCTTGGGTGTCCGTCCCGGGGGCTTGGTCGTCCGCCTGAGAACGGCTCTGACGCGGGCGACAAGCTCCCTGGGGCTGAAGGGTTTTACAACATAATCGTCGGCGCCCAGGGTGAGACCGGACACCTTGTCGATCTCCTCCCCTCTTGCGGTGAGCATGATGACCGGAACGTCGGATCTATTTCTCAGCTGCCGGCATACCTCCCAGCCATCGATTTTGGGAAGCATTAAATCCAGGATAACCAGGGCCGGATCGTGCCTTTCGGCCAGCGACAGGCCGGCTTCGCCATCGTGCGCCTTTACCGCCCTGAAACCGTCGTTTGTCAGATACAGGGCGATCAGGTCGGCTGTCTTGGGATCGTCCTCGACGACCAGTACGGTCTTCTTCCTGCTTCGGGACATTGAGGTTTCCCTGCCTTTTCCCGGTCGGTTACTCCCGCCTAAGTTAAGATTAGGTGCCAGGTACCACGGAAATCCCCATCAATGCAAGCGATGACCGGCCGTGATGCTCCGAAAGCGCCCGGCAAGACTGATTGTACCAGCGGAAATCAACCCGATAAAGCTTTTGAAAAAAATGTAAAATCCTATTATATTTTATATCAAGCATGGATGTAAGCTATCGGTCGTTCACTTTCAATTTATAGCATTAGGTCATTTGATATTTGAAGGATACTTCGCATGGAAAATACAACCGACAGGACAGGCAGCGGCAACCACAAGATTGGACACGATACGCTGGTGGCGTTAACCAACGGCAGGTTCGTGGATGTTGAAAACGGGTGCTTTTTCACCCCGGGAACCTGCGTGATGATCCAGGGCGGAACCATCGCCGCCGTGACAGCCCCCGGGGATGAAGGCCGGGCCGATGCCCGCGTGGCAGGTGAGACCGGCATCGCCAAACCGGACGTTACCTTCGACCTCCAGGGCAAAACCGTGCTTCCCGGCCTTTTCAACGTCCACTGCCATGTCCAGATGGTCATCCCCACGGTATTTGCGGATCTGAAAACCCTGAAAGCCAGGCGCCGTTACCACGCGCTGCAGGTTGAAAAAAACATGGCCGCCTGCCTGGAAAGAGGCGTCACCAACATACGAGACGCCTTTGCCGACGACCTGCGAATGAACCGCCGTCTGAAAGAACGCATCGCAGCAGGGGACATCCCGGGTCCCAGAATACAGCAAGCCGTTCTCGTCGGCCCCCTCGGCGGCTACCTGACCCCCGAGCTGAAGGGCATGAAAAAAGTCTTATTGGGCCTCTTGGGCCTCGGGAAAATAAAATACGAGGCCCCGCATTCCGGCGCGATCGCCTTTGCTCCGGACGCAGACGACCGGACGGTAAGGGATGCGGTTGACCGGGCCATCGACGAACGCGGCGCCGAACTGATCAAGGTCGGGGAATCCATGGAGGAAAGCCTGCTGAATGCCAACCCGATGACCATGGCCGTGCACCAGCTCGACGCCATTGCCGACCAGGCGCGGCGGCGGGGCGTGCAGTCCACGATCCACTCCGTATCCGTGGACACCTTCCGCAGGGCGGTCAAGGCCGGTTTTTCCTCTCTTGCACACATGGCCAGGGACGGGGACCTCACCCGTGATGATATAAAAGCCTGCCTGGGCGCAGGCGCCGTCATCGATCCGACGCTTTCGGTGGGATACGACATGAGCTGGAAGCTGAAAAACGACCCCTTTGCGGAAATTCCCCGCATGGAAGCCATGTACGAATTCAGGAACGGCACCTTCGCGGATCTTGCCCAGCAGTTCTGGATACCGGAACTCAGGCCGTTCGTCGTCGAGGGTTTCCAAAAAGCCAATGCCGGCAAGTACCGGATGCTCGGCTTGATCGATCTGTCCAAACTGCTGGCCCACTTCAGCCGCATGATGCATTACGGCTGCCTGAACACCAAACGATTGTACGAAAAAGGTGCATCCGTTGCCTGCGGTAATGACGGCGGCATTCAGGCCTGCACCCCCGCAATGGTCTCCCACGAGTTGTCCTGTCTCGGCCTGTGCCTGAACACGCCCGGGGAAAGGAAAACCTTTGACGGCGCTGCCGCCCTGAGGACAGCGACGATCAACAGTGCCCGGTCCATGGGCCTCGATGATCGCTTCGGCTCTATCCAGGCAGGAAAAAAAGCGGATCTGGCGGTTGTCGAGGGCAACCCCTTTGAAGATCCTGCCGTGATCGGAAAGCGCGTCGATGCCCTTTTCATGGATGGGAACCTGGTAATAGACAAATGCGGTCTGAATTTAGTACGGATTTGAATAACAAACAGATGCCAAGGGCCGATCTTGTGTGCATGGATATTGGCCTGAATTTCGTTTTCCAGTTTCCAACACCTACGGAGGAAAAGTCATATGCGCAACGTCAAAGTCGCCGCAACCCAGATGGCCTGCAGCCTGAAAGAGGAAGAGAATATACAGACCGCCGAAAGACTGGTGAGGCGGGCGGCCGCCGAGGGCGCCCAGATCATTCTGATGCAGGAGCTTTTTGAATCGCTCTACTTCTGCCAGGTGGAAAATCCCGAGTTCTTCGGCCTTGCTTCCGAAACGGAACACAGCAAGGCGGTCAACCACTTCTCGAAACTGGCCCGGGAGCTGGAAGTGGTTCTTCCCATCAGCTTCTTCGAAAAAAAGAACCAGGCCCGTTTTAACAGCGTTGCCGTGATCGATGCCGACGGCACCGTCCTCGGCATCTACCGCAAAACCCACATCCCCGACGGTCCAGGATACGAAGAGAAGTACTACTTCAGCCCCGGCGACACCGGTTTCAAGGTGTGGCATACCCGCTACGCGCGCATCGGCATCGGCATCTGCTGGGATCAGTGGTTCCCGGAAACGGCCAGAAGCCTGGCCCTCATGGGGGCCGAGATTCTTTTCTATCCCACGGCCATCGGGTCGGAGCCCCCGGACCCCTCTTACGACAGCCGGGACCACTGGCAGCTGTGCATGCGGGGGCATTCCGCCGCCAACATCATGCCGGTGGTGGCCTCCAACCGCATCGGCGCCGAAACCGTGCAGGGGTCCACCATCACCTTCTACGGTTCATCCTTCATCACCGACAACAAAGGCGTAAAACTGGCCGAGGCCGACCGGGAAACCGAGACAGTCATCACGGCCGAACTGGACCTGGACGCATACGCGGCGCAAAGAAGCTATTGGGGCGTGTTCCGGGACAGGCGCCCCGAAGCCTACGGCCCCTTGCTGACACTGGACGGCGTCACCCCGTAACACGCTAAACAGTAAGAAAAAACGTCGGATGCAAAAGGGGGGAACCCTACCGCAACGTTGCAACCTTGCGGCCTAATTCCGGGGCGCCTTCAGCTGCAGCAATACGATGGAGGCCAGCACTATCGCCCCGCCCACGATCTGCAGGGGCACCATGGTCTCCCCCAGAAACAGGGCCGCGATGACGCCGGCCGCGATGGGTTCCAGGGTCGCCGTCAGGCTGGCGTGGGTCGGTTTGATGCGCCGGATGCCCTCGAAGTAGAGCCCGAACGGCGCGACGGTGCCGAAAATCCCCACAAAACCTATGCACAACCACTGTAGGGCGGAATAGCTGTGGAAAAAGGCTTCGAAAGGAGGGTGCAGCACATTCCACATCAGTGCGGCAAACAGCATGCCGTATAAAAGGACCGTCCAGGGCTTGTAGGTGCGCATGCCGTATTCGCTGAAAATCGAATACACCGCAAAGGCGACGGCCGCCAGGAAGCCGCCGACAATGCCCGCCCGGTTCAGGGACAGGATCTCCAGATTGTAGGCACCGACAACGAAAAAGCATCCCACCAGGGTACCGAAAACAGCCAGCAGGCTGACGAAGCCCAGTTTACGCTTCTGGACCAGCACCGCGTACAGGGCCACGAACACCGGGCCGGTGTAGTGGAGGAGAATAGCCGCGGCCACATTGATTTTAGATATGGCGAACAGATAGAAAAACTGGGCGGAACCGATACCCAGAATGCCGAGGCCTGCGAAGTAGCCCAGATCTTTTACGGCGATCTTCAAAAGCCCTGCGTCTTTCGCCGGCAGCCATACCAACAGCCCCGCGCATGCCAGGGTCGTTCGCAGTTGAATCATCTGAAAAGCGGAGAGGCCGTTGTTGAAGAGAAACTTTGCAACCGTTCCGGATGCGGCGAAAAGAATCGCCGCCAGGGCGACATACAGGTATCCCAACCGGTCGTGCCGCTGAGTGATACTTGAGTTTTTCATGCAGAATAGACCTCAACGCCGAGGTAAAAAAAGTCCTATCGATCTTGCGGATCGATAGGACCGGATAGGTTCGTTTAAAAATCCCGCGCCTGTTCCCTGTATAACAACAGGGGCGTTTGTCAAGTATAAATAGAATGACCCACGGCATATTTCACCGCTGGCGTCAATTCTATTTGGCGACCATGGCCCGCATCATGTCGCCCGCGTTTTCGGCGTGGTCGGCGATGCCCCCGATGGTTTCGGCCAGCCTCACGACGTGAAACACGGTAACCGCATCCGCGTTCATGCCGAACACCTTGCTCTTGATGGTGTACTCGACCCGGTCGGCCTCTCGCTCCTGATGCCGGAGCCTCCTTATGATCTCCTTCACCGCCACGCGCCGGCTCTCGTCGTAATTCTTGAAATATTTGCGGGCTTCCGCCACCATTTCACTCATCTCGTCAATGGGATCCACGACAACATCAACGAAGGTGCTGAAATCCGTCTTCAATTCTTCGGGGATCGCCGATTCCGGACGCAGCGATATCCAATCCAGGGCATCCTCCACGGCATCCATGACCGAATCCTGCTCCCTCAGATAGCGAAACAGTTGAAATTTGTCCACCGGCATGAGCGTGCCAAGTGGAATGTGTCCTCGAATGCGTCGTTTCACCGCATCCGCCTCGCGTTCCATCCGGATGATTTCCTCACGCAATTCACCGAACCGGCTGCATTTTTGAAGGACATGGCACTCCACGGCATGCTGGAAAACCCCTGCGCAATCCTTTACGATCTCGGCATGCTCCTGGAGGCCTTCGAACGGGGATGTCACAAACATGGATATAAAAGGTATGCGCATAACCGACTCCTCTGAAATTTCATACGGTCGACATCGACCTGAATTGAGCGATTTATGATGCTAATGATACAGTAGTCTTATAATCTTGAAAATCAGCATACTCGTTACCGCGGCCGCCGGAACGGTCAACACCCAGTAAACCACGATCTGAAAAATGATTCTGAAATTGATCGCCTCGAGACCCCTGGCGATGCCGACCCCCATGACACCCCCCACGGCCGCATGCGTGGTGGACACCGGCAGACCGAGCTTGGAGGCCACCAGGACGGTCGTGGCGGCCGAAAAATCCACCGCGAAACCACGGGTGTTGGTCAGCGTGGTAATTTTTGTCCCGATGGTGGTCATTACCCGGTTGCCGGCCATGCCTATCCCCATGGCAATACCGATGCCGCCAAACAGAAGCAGAAACAAGGGCACCGGCACCTTGGCCCCCACGGTTCCCGTTTTCACCAGAAAATAGATGACCGCCAGCGGGCCGATGGCATTGGCGACGTCATTGGCCCCCTGGGCCAGTGCCACATAGCAGGATGTCCCGATCTGTATCCGGCGAAAAATCTCTTCCGCCCCGCTGCCGGTCTCTTTGGGGACGTATCTCTTCAAAAGCAGCCTTCCCGCAAATCCCAAAATAAGGGCTGCAGCAATCGCGATGACCAGGGCCATGGGCATGGAAAGGGCCAGTTTCTTGCCCAGAGGCGTCTTGAACAGAAACGAAAGCGCCACCACGAAAATCGCGATGCTGATAAAATAGGGTGAAAGACGCACGGCTTTTTCGAACGGATTCTCGCGGGAAAGGATCAAGCGGATGATGATCTTGAACATCACGAAAGCGATGACCATGCTGAAAACCGGGGAGATGATCCAACTCATCACCACGGCCCCCAATTTTCCCCAGTTGACCATATCGAAACCGCCGGCCACGATACCGAACCCGACCATGGCCCCCACGATGGAGTGCGTTGTGGAAACCGGGAGCGAACGCCAGGTGGCAAAACTGACCCACAGCGCTGCCGCTAAAAGGGCTGCCAGGGCGCCGGCCAGGGCCAGATGAGGGTCTGACATTACCTCGGTGGAAATGATCCCCTTGCGAATGGTGTTGGTCACATGCGACCCGATAAAAGTAGCACCGGCAATGTTCAATATCCCGGCAATGAATATGGCCTGACGGATGGTGATGGCCTTGGCGCCGACGGCCGACGCCATGGAATTGGCCACATCGTTGGCACCGATGTTCCAGGCCATGTAAAACCCGAAGGCGAAGCCAAGCATCAGGATAATCGTTTCAGGTGTCATCTAAGCCTTTTTTCATTTGAAATGCTCAACCTAGGTGAAAATGTGAGGGATAGCATGTCACTAACCTTTCCCTGACGAAATCCTAACATGTGCGGGGATCATTAACACGGCGAATAAACAGAAGCAAACCAAATCTGGTTCATAAGAGTATCGGTTATCCATGGTTAATAATTCCCGCTTCCACGCTTGCGGGAATAGATATTGACTAACTCCGACAGGGGTTGTAGATCACAGTCAGCGACCCGCGATAGAGTCGAAGGCATAACAATGCGCGAGGAGGATCGGATATGGAAAATTTAATGTCTACCAAAGAGGTAGCCGCTTTTTTAAATGTCAACGAAAAGATGGTGTATACGCTGGTGGCCGAAAAGAACCTGCCCGCGACCAAGATCACCGGCAAGTGGCTATTTCCCAAACACCTGGTGGAACAGTGGATTGAAGCCAATACCAGCAACTTTCCGGAACCAAGCCAAAAACTTCCCCCCTACCACGGACTGCTGATCCTGGCCGGCAGCAACGACCTGCTTCTGGATAAAACCATCTCGTTGTTCAATTCCCTGGATTCGGAGCAGTTGGCCGTGTTCGGCAATTTGGGAAGCGTGGGCGGGTTGAGCGCCTTGCGTAAAAATCTGTGCCACATCGCTTCGAGCCACCTGCTCCAGGAAAACGGCAACGATTACAATTTTTCGTTTGCCTCCAGGGAACTGGACACCATGCCTGCCGTCGTTAACTTCTGCAGTCGCGAGCAGGGCATCATTCTGCAAAAAGGAAACCCTAAAAGGATCAGCAGCGTGAAGGACCTGGCCAAACCCGGTGTCACCGTTGTCAACCGTTCACTGGCGACGGGGACCAGGCTGCTGCTGGACAGCGAACTCAGAAAGGCCGGCATAAACGGTGAAAAAATCGCCGGATACCAGCATGTGGTCAACCGGCATATGGATGTCGGCCTCGAAATCCTCGCCGGAAAAGCCGATGCGGGCCCGGGCATACGGCCGGTCGCTTCCCTGCTGGGCCTTGCTTTCATCCCCCTGCGCTGGGAACGGTTTGACCTGCTGATGTCCAAAGACCGCTTCTTCGACAAGGGCGTCCAGCGATTCCAGGGGCTGCTGCACGAAGATGCCTTTAAAAAGCTGGCCTGCTCCCTGGACGGGTACGACATCAAAGACGCGGGCAAGATGGTATTTCCCCAATAAAAAGGGGTCCCGGGATTTAAAATCCCGGGACCCCTTTTTATTGGATAACGATTTCACTGCATTCTTAATTTTCTCGGCCATCCCTATTCAAGCGTTGAGGGGGGGGTGACCCATGGACATTGCCATCGTCGGCGCCGGTGTTCTCAGATCCATTTTCGGCGGAATATTCCAGGAAAAAGGCTTCACGGTAACCCTGGTCGAGGTTTTGAAGGAGCGGGTAAATCTCATCGACAAAGAGGGCCTGTGGCTGCAGTCGCCCGATGAAAAACGCACCCATGCGAAGATCGCCATCACCTCGGCAGTGAACGCAGGCCGAATTTCGACCGCATGGTCGCACCGTTGTTTTTTTACAGCAAATTAAGGGTTGGCATTATTTCAATGAACTTTGCAGATCCGCATCCGTATTTAAGGATTGCGAATTGAAAGTTTGTGAAAGATCATTCTGCACAAATACCGTTTGCGTAGGATAGGCAAATTTTATTCCTTTATCTTTAAATTGTTTGAAAATCGAAAGATTAATAATTTGTTGAATATCCATATAAACATTGTAATCAGGGTTTTGAATCCAGTAGACAACCTCAAAATTCAATGAATATGCACCGTATTCCTTAAAGTGCGCCCTGTCGAAACGTACTGGGCTTTGGCTTTCGATAATGCTTTGGATCATTTTTGGGATCTCTATCAAATGCTCATATTGGGTCTGATAAAGCACGCCAATTGAAAATACCACTCGCCTTTCATACATTCTTTTAAAATTTCGTATACGGCTGCTGAGGAGGTCCCCGTTTGAGAAGATGAGCTGCTCCCCGGATAAACTACGAACTCTGGTGGTCTTCAGTCCTACATATTCGACGGTTCCTAAGAAATCGCCTACAATGATAAAGTCACCGATGACAAAAGGTTTGTCAAAAACGATGGAAAAAGACGCAAAAAGGTCACCGAGAATATTTTGTACTGCCAAAGCAACGGCTATGCCGCTAATCCCGAGGCCAGCGACGAGGGCTGTCACATTCACCCCGAAAGCATCAAGGGCCAAAAGTAGCAAAATAAACCATAGCAACGTTTTAAGCACAAAACTCACCGAGCTTAAAGTCGTTACTGCCGCTGCGTTGCTTTCAATTTTTTGATGCCGGTAGCGCTCAATCAAGAAATTAATGGCTTGTGAACCAATTAAAGCCGATTGAAACAGAAGTATTACAAAAATACCTTTTTTGAAAAAATATGAAACATTCAATGGCAATTCGAGTATTAACGACCCAGCATAAACGCCAAGGGCAAGCAAAAATAGACTGTGAATCCGGTCTATGAGCAGCACGATTAAATCATCCCAATCCTTAGTAGATTTCTTTGACAAATGATCTAAGCGCCTTTTAGCGATCATTTTTCCGAAACGCATTACCAGATAAATAGCTCCAGCAATTGTTAGAGCAGTAAGCCAATTATAAATAGGATTGTGATAGAGTATTAGATCGGACACCATCTTATCTCCTTATTTTGAGCACAGCAAGTTCCTGGATAGAACTACCGGTGCATTCCAAGGATCTTGCCTATTTTGTCATGTTGTTTACCCTTCAGGCTTCGCTTTCAGCTACGCCCGACAAGCCCGGAAAACCTGAGAACTTCAGGCTCTACGAGCAGCGCCTGCGTCGCCTTTATAGCTGAGGGTTCGAAGTAAAGAACTACGACTTCACGCTCAGACGCATTGACTCTGAAGCCCTCAGGCTTTTGCAACGTTGGGGTAAAGTGAGGGTTTAGCTTTTCATACTATTGATTTTGGTCGGTCAAACAAACGGCTTAAGCATATAGATGATATCGCTTTCCCTGGATGGATATGGGGTCATGATACTCTGGCGAAACAGTACATCAATAGCGATGTTGTTGACCATGGCAAGGGTAAAGATGGTAATCAATCCCGTGGTATTGTCTGACAACAAATGGGCCCCCAGCAAGCGGCCATCTTCTCCCACAAGCACCTTATAGGCCGCCGATGTCATCCCCACCCGTTTGTAGGTGGGCCAGTCAAGGCCTTTTTCAAAACGCTTCCGATAGGCCATGCCCTTATCCTTGAGGCTGTCCTCCGTAGCCCCCACCATCCCATATTGCGGGTAGCTAAATAGCACTGTCGGCACTGCCGAATAGTCCATGACCGATTTGCTTTTCTCACCCCTGATATGACCGGCAATGGCATCGGCCGCCACTTTTGCTTCAGCGTCCGCCACCCGGGCCAGCTGGACAGTAGCGGCGCAATCACCCACGGCATAAACCTGTGCGTTCGTGGTCGCCATTTTTCGATCAACGGTTATTCCACCCCTTTTACTCTCTATCCCGGCTTTGCTCAAATCCAGATCCTTTATATTGGCGCTGCGGCCAGCGCCGTTGACCACGATATCCGATTCAAAGCGGCGGCCACCCTTGGTTAAAACCGAGAAACCGTCTCCATCTTTTCTAATGGCTTCAACATCCACATCACAAACAATATCGATACCTTCCCGTTTGGATGCTTTTGTCAGCAGATCAACCATTTCCCGGTCAAAGGGCCTTAACGGATGCGGTCCGTTTTCCAGTATCGTGCAACGGTGCCCCGTCGACCCCATTCGTGCGGCGAAATGGGCAAATTCAAACGAAATAAAACCGCCGCCGATAAATGTGATCCGGGGGGGCAATTGAGCCAGTTCCATAAATTCTGTGCTGGTAAGCATGAAATTCGCACCATCTATGGGCAATTGTACCGGAACCGCACCGGTAGCCAAAACAATGTACTTGGCGGACAGCGGGTGATCGTCTACAGAGAGAGTCACAGGGCCTGTAAACCGGGCACGCCCCCGTATTAAATCGATATTGGCTTCTTTCAACCCGTTGACTGTATTGTCTGGCACCTTTGCTGTATATCTGTTTTTCGCGTCGCGTAGAGCGCGCCAGCTAGCAGTTGCCGGCGCAGTGCTCCCTATCCCGGATAGATCACGGGACCTCGCCACTGTCTCTGCACCTTCATAAAACCACTTCTTGGCTTGACACCCTCTCAGAGCGCATGTACCACCCGGGCGCTTGCTGTGCTCCACCATTCCCACGGTCAGGCCTTTGCGGTTTAATTCATCTGCCGCGGTTAAACCCGCAGTCCCGGTTCCGATGACCAATACATCGTATCTCTTAGCCATGTGGTCCTCTTTGTTTTTAGCTTTCCCCGTTACAGCGTTCGCCACCCCCCTTGAGAAACATGACGGCATGTTCGAATGCCCTTAAAGATCGTTGTCTCGACCGGGGTTCTTATATGGGTGACAAACTATATATTCCTAATAAATGATGCCTCGTGTGTTTTCGATATAAATCAATAGGCTGCCTTAAGCTTTTCCTTTCTTTTGCATTCGTTGATGCCCGTAGATTATTCCCCCTGCTGCCATCCAAACAAATACAACAGGCCACGCAATCGGGCTGATTTGCAGCAGCCACAAGAATAAGACTAAGCCGGCGATGATACCCGCAGCCGGAATCCATGGAAAAGGGGCACCTTGAAAGGCCGCTCGCGCTCTGGCCTTTTCATACGCATGCGAATCAACGTAGCGCAAACCAGTACAAAAACCAACAGAAACATAATATTGGTACTTGCCGCAATATCCTCTATCGGCAAGCTTACAGCCATGATAACCATCAAAGCCCCTAAAATGATTAGTGCAATGTAGGGCGTTTGTCGTTTCCGGTGAACCCACCCGAGCGCTTTGGGCAATTCACCGTCTCTGCCCATGGACAATACAATACGGGTTGAGTCATATTCGAGTCTCTCGGCATTCCCACACTGCGTGCCAACTTTTTGGACTGCGCTGGCTCACCTTCCTCGGGATGTAACGTATGATGGGTCATGGCTCAAATAATAGTTTGGCATTGATGGCAACAATTACCGTTGAAAGCGACATGACCACAGCACCGGCAGCAGGTGGCAACAGGAACTGATACAACGGATAAAAAATACCGGCGGCCAGGGGTATGGCCACAGCGTTAAATCCCGTGGCCCGCCACAAATTCTGAACCATTTTCGAATGGGTTCTACCGGACAACTCAACCACCGCCGTGACATCATTGGGATCAGAGCGGGTCAAAACGATGTCGGCCGCTTGCATGGCCACATCGGTACCCGCACCAATGGCAATGCCCAAAACCGCCGTTTGAATTCAGCTACCATATGAGCGTGATGATCCTGATGGTTACCG